>JARRLM010000428.1:0-3088 GCA_037386985.1 Acidobacteriota bacterium
ACAAAGTTTGGAGCTTGAAGCTTGGGATTTAAAATTATGCGCTTTCGTTCTTCACTCTTGTTTGCGTTTCTGTTGTGTTGCCACTTACCGGCTCCAGGATTCTCAGCTGAGGGCGTTGAAAGCCTGGAAAAGAGCGCCTACTTTGCATATGTGGACCGAGACTATATTTTTACAATAGAAGTCGTAAGCCCTGGTACCCCCCTTTTCAACTTTGTATCCATGACAGACCGGGAAGATAATCTCCAAGCCAAAAATATCACGCTGTCGTTCGGAAACCGGCAAGCGGCCGTCAAGATGTTCTCAATCGAAGCGGACCGTTACCAGCAACCGATGAGGGTCTCCTCACTGCGCATGCACGCCAGATCTTCATTTGGATTTCGGTTGGAAGGCAGTTTCGGCAAAACCGAGGAGCTTTATGGAGCAGAAATTAAACTCGGGGAAGAAAAATTCAAACTGGTGCCACTGTCTAAATTTGATTTTGAAACCCTGGTTCTGAAAGTCAATCGACTGAACCTGGGATCACCGGATTTCAGGGATGATTTCCGAGTTTTAGACCTGAAATTGATGGGACAGAGATCTTCTCAGCCCAGATAAATTCAACCAGGATTGTTTTGTCCCCCGGCCAGCCGCAATCGAATTTGACACCTGTTCGGCCTAGTGTCTATACTTTCCGGTTATGAATTCAGACAACAATGTTTTTCATGGAACCACAATCCTTCTGGTCAAAAAAGGACGCAGCACTGTAATTGCCGGAGACGGTCAAGTCACCTTCGGAGATACCGTCCTTAAAAAAAGCGCCAGGAAAATCCGGCGTGTCTACAACGACTCCGTAATTGTGGGATTTGCCGGTGCCACTGCTGACGCCTTTGCCCTTTTCTCCAGGCTGGAAGCCAAACTGGAGCAGTTCCAGGGCAACCTGAACAGGGCATCAGTGGAACTGGCTCAGGAATGGAGAACAGATCGAGCCCTTCGTCACCTGGAAGCGCACCTTCTGGCAACGGACGGCGAGTCCATATTTCTACTTTCCGGAACGGGAGATGTGATCGAACCTGACGATGGAGTACTAGCGGTGGGTTCCGGTGGCGTATATGCCCTGGCAGCCGCACGTGCATTACTCAAACATTCCAAGTTTCCGGCAAAAAAAGTTGCTCTGGAAGCATTAAAAATAGCCGGAGAAATGTGCATATTTACAAATCATGAAGTTATCGTGGAGGAATTGTAAATCTTCCTTTCCCTGTAATTCTTTCTTCCCGGTTTATCCCAAATGCTTGACGATTGAAAGCCGGACCAGAAAATCCGTTCCGCATTTTCAATGAATATCGTCCTTCATAATACTTATTATTAGCAGGCAAAACTCGATGAAAGAGAATTCAAATAATAAAAAAGCCCGAATACGCGGTTTGGATGAAATGTCTCCGAAAGAGATCGTCAAGGCTCTCGACAAATATGTTATCGGACAGAAAGCGGCCAAAAAGGCCGTTGCCATCGCTTTGCGCAACCGAATTCGCCGTCAGAAACTGGATGAAGAAATGGCGGAGGAGGTGGCGCCGAAAAATATCATCATGATCGGTTCAACGGGTGTGGGCAAAACTGAGATCGCGCGACGTCTGGCGCGCCTGGCGAACTCCCCCTTCATAAAGATAGAAGCAACCAAATTCACTGAAGTAGGCTATGTCGGAAGGGACGTCGAATCCATGGTACGGGATCTGGTAGAGATTGCTGTAGATATGGCCCGTGCCGAAAAAATCCTGGAAATCGAAGAGAAAGCAGAAAGGAACACCGAAGAACGGCTTCTCGATTTACTGTTGAATACAATTCAACACATCCCGGCAGCTGAGAAAACACTCGATATCACCAAAGATCTGGCAAAAATAGAAGAAATGCGAGAGAAGTTGCGGAAACAGCTCCGCAGCGGAAGACTCAATCAACGGCTTATCGAAATAGATGTCAGAGAACACCCGCTGCCGCCCGTCTCCTTCCAGGTTTTTGAAGGCTCCGGACTGGAAGAGTTTCAGTTCAATATGCGTGACATGATTTCCGGAATGGTCGACGGCAAAGCAGAAAAGCGGCGCATGCCGGTATGTGAAGCGGTTGATTACATCATGCAGGAGGAAGAACAGAAGCTGATCGACATGGACCAGATCGCCCGCTTAGCCGTAAACCGGGTAGAACAGAACGGGATCATATTCCTTGACGAAATTGATAAAATTGCCGGGCGCGAATCGGGTCACGGTCCCGACATCAGCCGGGAAGGAGTGCAGCGGGATATTCTCCCTATTGTAGAGGGTACCAATGTCATAACACGCTATGGAATGATTCGAACCGACCACATACTTTTCATTGCAGCCGGGGCGTTCCACAGTTCGAAACCGACGGACCTCATCCCCGAATTGCAGGGCAGGTTCCCGATACGGGTGGAAATGAATCTTCTGGGCGAGGAAGAGTTCATTCGTATCCTGCAGGAACCGGAAAATGCCCTGATCCGTCAATACACGGCACTTTTAGCCACAGAAGGACTGAAGCTTCGGTTTACTGTGGATGCCATTCGGGAGATCGCAAAACTGGCATGCCGGGTTAATGAAAACACTGAAAACATAGGAGCCCGACGCCTGCATACGATCGTTGAGGCGCTCCTGGAGGACGTTTCCTTTGAAGGGAAACAGAGGAAAACAAAAATTGTACGAATTAATGCGGAGTATGTACGTAAAAAACTTGAAGATATTGTTCAAGACAAGGATTTAAGCCGGTATATTTTGTGAAGCGAGTCTTCCCCTCTTACTGAAGACTGGAGATGATGCTGAAGAAAACGAGAACGCCGGGCTCTACTGTATTTCCGCGGCAGCCGGTAACGCAGCTATTTCCTGGCTATTTCTTTCTTTTAACAGTTGTGTTGCTGTCGATAACCGGCTGTGCCAAAATCGCAGATCCGCAACCGCCGGAAATTCTTGTTCCCAAAGCGGCGCTTGATCTGACCGCAAGCCAGCGTGCCGGAGCCGTCGTGCTCAGAGTATCCATTCCGTTACAGAATACAAACGGTTCTCCAGTTAGGACATTACAAAGTGTCAAAGTCTATCGCCATGCGTCGGAC
>JARRLM010000429.1:0-3071 GCA_037386985.1 Acidobacteriota bacterium
CATATATTTTAGCTTGGGCTTGAAGAAATGTTCCAAGAGATCTGTAGGAAGGGAATTGTCCGGCTTCTTCGAATGCCTGGATCGCGAAGCGGGGATTATTATTGACCAATTCCAGTAATCCCAGAACAATGTCAGTATCGGGATTCTGCCCTGCAAAGGAGGAAGCCATGTCCAGAACCGTTCTCGCTTCCATGGGATTCCGGCTGTAAAGCAATGCCATGGAAAGGCCGAGGTATGGTTCTATCTGTGTGTCATCCAGCTCTATAGCCTTTCGATATTCCTCAATTGCCAGGGAGTAATTTCCAAGAGCCGTCTCACATTGTGCCGACAGGAAATGAGCCTGCCAGTCAGACGGAAAGGCTTTTATATATGAAAGAAAGCGGTCGTTTGCTTTCTTGTATCTGCACAACAGAATATCGTGAATTCCATGGATCAGGGATCGATACTTTAGCGGCAGTACTCCGGAGAGGTCTTTGGCTCTTTCGATATGTGGAAGCGCTTTGGCGCGCTGGTGAATCTGTAGATAGTGCATGCCCAGATACAACTGCGCGACGGCCATATCAGGATTTTCTTTCAGGATTTCTTCCAGGGTATCCATTACATCCTGACGGCTTCTATAATCGTAAAAGGATAATGATTGTGAAAAAAGGCGCAGGATCCTGAAAGGCGTATCGGGTGAAAAAACGCTGCCCGACATTTCCGGTGATTCCCGGCTTTCTTCCAGACAGAGGCGAATTCTTCTGCTGAGTTCTTCTATTGTTGCGGCCAGGTGATTTTCATTATTTACCCTAAGGGTATCGACGAACAATTCTTTGCTATCATTCACGTATAAAAGCCGGGCGCTTATTATCAGGGATCCGTTCAGATTTTCTATGCCGGGCAGGAGAGCTACGGGGATATCTTCTTCCAGACAAATCTGCCGTGCCACGGAGCGGATCGTTCTGCTCCGCGATTCTGCGGAATCCTGTTTTAAAAACCTCCGGATTTTCCTTTCGGGATATATCTTCAATCTGCCGGACAGCTGTAGTGTTTCATAGAGTAAAGGCTTAAGGTAAGCTATCAGATCGGAATGCCCTACATCACCTGTAAAATCCGCAATAAGAAGCCGTGTTCCGGTGTCCGGAGATTCTTCCGATTCATCAGGCCTGAGCTGTGTCATCAATAGAATCATTACAGCTACAGCCGTCATCGGATAAAGGAGGACGCGGAATATTTTCAGAAAATGTCTGTATTTTCTCAGTAGTCGTCTCTTATTCATATACGTGAACGGGTGAAAAATCGGAAGGAACAGATTCGGGCTCTGCCGATTTTAAACAGGATTGGACCAGACCGGGTATGTCCAGTCCGGCTTCAGCTTCTTCTGCCTGATGAATTCTGGCCATGGTTTCGGGATGACGTGGTACAAAAAGCGAGCAGCAGTCCTGGTCCGCCTGGATGCTGATCTCGTAAGTACCTAATTGCCGGGCAATTCGAATGATTTCTTCTTTATCATCTCCTATCAACGGCCTGAAAATCGGTAAAGAAGTTACATTCGATATTGTCCGAATATTTTCCAGCGTCTGACTGGCCACCTGCCCCAGGCTGTCACCTGTGACAAGCGCGTGCGCTTTTTCCCTCTGGGCTATCGACTGTGCGATTCGGAGCATAAAGCGCCGATAAAGAACAACGCGTAACGGGGGCGGGGCATAGGCTACAATTTCTTTTTGGGCGACCGCAAAAGGAACCATATACAGCTTGGATTGTAGCTGAAATCGCGAAAGAATTCGAAGAATCTGACGGACCTTGTCCTGGGACTCAGCATTGGTGTGGGGAAAACTATGAAAATGGACGTACAGGACCCGGCATCCGCGACGCATCAACCGAAAGGCTGCTACTGGAGAATCGATGCCTCCGGACAAAAGACTTAAAACTTTCCCACCGGTTCGTGAAGGGAGTCCGCCGGCTCCGGGAACTTTATTCAAGTAAAGGAAGGCGCGATTTTCGACAATTTCTACAAAAAATGTTCTGTCGGGATTCGATAGACGGACCGTTGCTTTTGTACGTTCTTGAACAAAAGAGCCCAGCAGCTCGTTTAGTTGCTGGGAATTCAGCGGAAAATCCTTTGTGCCACGGCGTGCGTCCATCTTAAAGGATTCAAACTTTCCCTGTGCGATTAAAAATTCCAGACCCGACTGAATTTCCCCAATTTCTGCTGCCACTTCCCATGCTATAACAAAATTCGCTATGCCAAAGACCATCGACAGGCGGCGTGCGATCTCGTCTATGGGAGAATCCTGGACTAACTCAATAATCATACGACCGGAGACCTTGCGGACATTTTTATATGTCACACCCTTCAGAAGGGAGGTGATATGGTTTTGAAGATGGGCTTCAAACCATCCCCGGTTATTCCCTTTGAGGTTTATTTCGTGATAGTGGATGATAATTGTTCGTTTCACGCCCGTAATCTTATCTTATAAGCGCCTGTCAATGAACAGCATTTCTTTGCGCCTTCAGCTTTTCAGAACGCCGAATCACTGCTGTCGGGAATATTCAGAAAAATTATCCCGAAATTGTAACGAACCCATAAACATGGAAACAATTTATTTTCTATAATCGTAGTATTTAAAAATGGAAAACTTACAACCTTTAGAATATTTTAAAAAGCGCTGACCCGCAACTTGATTTGGAGGTCCCATGAAAAAGGAGATGAACAGTATACTCCTCACGCGGCAGGAGCTTCAAATCATGAAAGTCATCTGGGAAAGGGGCGCTGCAACGGTGAAAAATGTTTACGCCGTGATATCCAAAAGAAAACCGACCGCCTATACCACTATTTTAACCATCATGGGCATTCTTGAGTCAAAGGGTGTACTAACACATACAAAATCGGGGCGGGCTTTCATATACCGGCCTGTCTTAACAAAACAACAGGCAACGCGCAATCATGTTCATGATATTATCGACAGGTTTTTTGACGGAAATCCCGATAGATTAATCGCAAATATCCGCAGCAACAACATGAACGAAGTGAATGCGACAGAACAGGATGTACAGCCTAACGTTGAATTGCGGGCTAGTGTGCTGACTCA
>JARRLM010000430.1:0-3068 GCA_037386985.1 Acidobacteriota bacterium
CACATCAGCCGTAATCCTGCTACTCCCACTTATGGAAAACTCGGGGACTCCAAAACAGGGGATCCCGTTAATATCGGCAAGATTCGCAACCACAATGCTCCCGGTTAAACCCTTCCCTGCAGTGTCGATAACCGTACGGCCCGATCCGATCACCAGAACAAGACCGTTATATTGACAGGCATCCACGCACTCAAAATCTCCCGTAATGATCAGGAGTCCACCCCCGGAAAGATTGCCCGCCATACGCAGGTTTCCGTGTACGACCGTAAGTTTCGGATCCTGCCCGGGCGCATTGAACGGTTTTGAAGAATCATAGGAGCCGATATCCGGTGCAGCGAGCGAGTCCCAGGCCTGATCGCCGTCGTAGTAATTGTCGGAAAATTTCGGAGATTTGCTGAAAACAAAGTTCCATAAATACTGCGGATTCAGAATTATAGATCTCTCCGGATCGGATTCGACCTGACCCGTAATATCCCCTATCGCCGGATTCGGCAGTCCCGCTCCTGAAATATTTCCGTTTCCGAGCGCCCCCGTTCCGATAATCTGCCCAGGAAACAGAGTATCGGATACATCCGTATCGATAACTCCAATCCCCGGGAACGGGCCTCCGGCTATCTCATAGTTCCCGTCCAGTGACGCTAAGACCCGCGAACCGAGAACAAGCATGGCGGGGCCTAAATCAAAGCCTGGAAATCTGCGGTAACGCCCTTCGAAAACAACGACCGAATTCCGCCGCGTAACGGAACCCGTGCGATCGGAGAAGGTTTTTGCTATCCCCATGGACCGTATAATTATCATCCCATCGCCATCAATAAACGGGCTGTCGTAGGAATCCCCGGCTATCTCGGAGGCTTCCCCGTTATTATCCGTGACCTTGACAAAATACCGGGAAATCACTATTTCTCCCGACCCGCCTGGATTCGGGGCTTGCAGGGCAATACCCGTTAGCGGAATCAAGGGTATTCCTTCAATCCCGTAACAGAAACCGGTATTGATCATGCCATCGTCCGGCATTCCGGATACATCCGGTTCCGGATCCATCATGTTCAGGGAATGAGCCGTAACAAGCGGTAGCGGATTGCGGAAACTGAATGTTTTCGCCTGTTCCAGATAGGAGGAACTCTGATCGTAGACACCGTCGGGTCCTTGCAGGAATGCGTCATTGTCCAGCCCCCTCAGCAAGGCACGCGCGTGGTTCAGCCCCGCCAGAGCTGCGTAGGTAGCCCGTATCCGGCTCTCGTAGTTATCGCTTATATGGAGACCGGTTGATGCTTCAAGAGTCATAAAAAGCCCCAGGAGTGAAAGGATGGCCAGCGCCAGCAATACCAAAACCAGTGCAACGCCCCTTTCTTCAGGGAAGCAGGATCCTTTCTGTTGCAGATTTCCTTTATCAGAGAAAGACATCATCATAAAAAGCGCTCCGGATGATCGTTTCGCCAATCCGGCACATATTTCATTAAAAAACAAAAATATTTCATATTCTCCGTAACCAACAGTTCGGATTTGCGTGTTTGAAAAAGTTATGATACGAATACGCGGTGCAACCGGGAAATATGTTAGCCAGGACTTCCGCCCGCAGCGATTGGAAAAGCACACCGCTCGAAAAGAAATCTGTTTCGCTCGCCGGCCTACAGGGCTCTTGGATTATGGAGATCCGCAATAATGCCTAGGAATAATGAATGTTCCCCTATCCAACGGGATAGGTCCGACACTCGCCGCACGCCTTCAGGCATCAGGCGTTTACGGAGCGCCGTCGTCGCTTCAGCTCTTCTGATCGCTTTTCTTAACTCCGCATGCCTTTTTAGAGGAAACAAGAGTGCCGTAATACCCTCCGCACCCGTCCGGATCGCGTTTTTGCCCTTCAATACGCCCGAAGGCAATAACGACCTTCGCTGGGCTTCCATGGCTATGCCCATCATGATGGCGCAGATCACAAAGAATTCGCAGGGTCTCGAGGTAGCTCCTCTTTGGGAAACCATGCAGTTTGCTCTGGAATCCGTCGGGCGTTCCCGGGTCGTCACAGATCAATCCGCCGCTTATGTAGCAAACTGGCTTTCTGCAAATTGGTCCGCAATGGGAGAACTGACCCAGGAGAAAAAGGACGAGGTAACCGTATTGGTGGACTTTATTCCGGCCAGGGATACAAATCTTCCTTTCCGTTATGTCAAGTCGGTGAAAATGGACTCCGTCGATCTCAATGTTCGGAAATCCTTCTCGCAGTTCCTGAATTACATTTCGGCCAGGCCGCTGGAACGCGAAGAAAGCAGGCGGACCAGCCTTGTTTCCCTGCGTCAACTGGCTGAAGCGCTGGACAGGGAATATGGATGGACTGTCCCGGCAGAACAGGGCGAAGCGGAAGAGATTGTCGCCAACCTGGCCAAGTCCGACATGCAACTGGCCCGCTATCTATTCAACCCGTCCGTCTATCCTATACTAGAAGAGAATTGACAACTGAAAGAAAGTGCAACGTCAGATGAAAGTCTGAATACCTGCCCGATCCCGATATATAGCCGAGCGTACTTTGCACCCCCAGCATTTCCCGGAAACGTCAATGAGGCCGCTGTCTTCAGAATCTCCGCTTCCCATCAGATCCTTCAACGGGAAACGGGAAACCCTGAACGGGAAACCTTTTATCACATCTCAACCCACTTCCCGTGACCTTCCCAGATACGAAGGGTGAAGGGAAAATGTATGTTCTCGGCTAATTTTTTCTTAATCGACTCACAAATATTTTCAACGGATGGATAATCCAGGATATCGTTGAGAGTCTTGTGATCGTAGTGACTTAATGTCTCCTTAATAGACTTCTTGAGTTCCGCAAAGTCTACAACCATCCCGGACCTGTTGTCACCTTCAATGACCACCTCGACCTTATAGGTATGCCCGTGAAGGGATCCACATTTGTCATGCCCCGGAATATAATGTGCACAATCAATATAATCAATCACGCCAAGTTTCATGGATACCCTCCCTACTGCAAACCGTTAAAAATGAATAGTATCATAAAAAAACAGTCCAACATCGAAGGTCAAAAGTCAAAAAACACCGCAGCCATTACAAACAATGGG
>JARRLM010000431.1:0-3064 GCA_037386985.1 Acidobacteriota bacterium
CCCCGGAGGTTCCGGCGGCAGCGCAGTGGGGAGGTTTTCGTATCCGAATGTGCCTTCCGAAATGATGTCGGCGTCGTCGAATCCTTTATCTACATCTCCATAGACAACGCCCTTAAGGCATTTCGGTCCGTAGATAGGCGTTCCACCGGGAAGGATGTTGCTTTCGAGTTCTTCATAGAGCAGCGGGGCATCGGGTTTGAGGGCGGCATCGATATCGAAAACCGCAGGAAGGACTTCATAGTCCACTTCGATCAGGGGCAAGGCTTCTTCAGCGATCTGCTCAGAGACCGCAGCAACAAGGGCTACGGCATCTCCTACATACCTGACTTTTTTATCCAACACGCGCACGTTTCGTGGAGTGCCCCCTCTCCAGTCCGGGATGTCTTCCCTTGTGACCACGGCCCGAACTCCCGGCAACGCTTCCGCTTTGCTTTTGTCAATTCTCTTTATACGGGCGTGAGCATGCGGACTTCTGAGTACCTTCCCGAAGAGCAGGTTCTGGAATTTCAGGTCGTCCAGGAACAGGGCGGATCCGGTAACAATTTCCTCTCCATCCCGCCTCTTCATCGCTTTGCCTACATATCTGTATTCTTTGCCCACAATGCTACTCCCTGTTTTCCGCAACCGACATCACTGCTTCGAGAACTCGGTAATGGCTGACACAGCGGCAAAAGTTGCCCGACAGCGCCTCCAGGACCATTTCTTCACTGGGGTGAGGGTTTTCGTTGAGAAGGGCTTTTGAAGTCATAATCATACCGGGAGTGCAGTACCCGCACTGGAATGCGGTGTAGTCGATGAAGGCCTGCTGGAGCGGGTCCAGTTCCCCTGTTTTGGGATTGCGTAATCCTTCAATTGTGATGATTTCCTTTCCTCCGCATTCTACTGTAAGAATTCCGCAAGAGAGGACGGCTTTACGGTCCATAAGAACTGTACATGCGCCGCAGGCTCCCTGGCCGCAGGATATTTTGGTTCCGGTCAACCCCAAAGTCTCTCTCAGCGTAAAGGCCAGTGTATGAGACGGGTCGACCTGCCCCTGTCTGTTCCCGATATCCAGTTCATAGGAAGTATTATTTATACTTAACCGGAGTATGTTTGACGCCTTCAATGCGCTCTCCTTTTAGGGCCAACGAATCCCAATAATCGAAAATATTATATCTTGAGGATATTATTTTTCAGCAACTCCCTCCCTTAAAAAAGGCTCCTGGGTGCCCGTAGAGTTTAATAGTGCATTTGTAAAAAAATCATCAATAAAATGGTATTTTAATGTGTTAAGATAGTCCCTTATAAGAAACCTATAGTTTCTATATGGGATTATCTCGCAGTTGTCCGTTCCGTCAAGTTCAACAGGCACCTGATTTGTCGTCTTTGGATAGCCGCAGAGGCATGGAATACATCAAATTCCGGGAGTATTGTGGAAATGCAGGCAGGAATTCGGGAAAACCAGATAATTGAATCAGATACGAAGATTTCCCAGGGGAAGCAGCCGGTTTATCTTGTTCCGGCTGTGGACCGTGCCTTTCGTATCCTGGCGTTGTTGAAGACTGAAGGGCGCGAAATGACGCTAATGGAGATTGCCAAGGCGACGGGCTGGCATAAAAGCAGTGTTCATAAACTGCTTATAACCCTGATGCATCACGGTGTGCTGGAACGCGATCCGTCGACGAAGAAGTATTACCTGGGGATTTCTCTTGCGGAATACGGCAGAGTTGCACTGGATAAGCTTGATATTCGAGTCACCGCGAAACCATTTCTAAAGGAATTGGTAGATTACAGCAACGAGACTGCGGTTCTGGCAATCTTAAATCGCACCAAAATGGTCATGATCGATAAAAGGGAGCCTGTTCGCCAGATACGTGTCTCGCCCTACATCGGAATGCGTTTCCCGGCAACGGCTACCTCCAACGGGAAAGCCCTCCTGGCCTGGCTTCCGGAAGACAGGGTCCATGAAATCCTGCAGATCGAAGGGTTGCCCAAGTCAACCAAGAAGTCCATCGTTGATGTAGAAAGGTACAACGCCGATCTTGCGGCAACATGCAGCCGCGGCTATGCTGTGGATCGTGAGGAATTTTCTGAAGGGGTTAGCGGGGTCGCCGCTCCTATATTCACCCCAGGTGGGAAAGCCATCGCGACTTTATCCATTGTCGGTCCTGAATTCCGAATGACCGATGAAAAGATTAAAGATTTCGGCAATAAATGCGTCGAGTTGGCGGCTCAGCTGTCCGACCGGCTGCGGTAGCAGGGGCGAACCTTGTGTTCGCCCGTCATTCCGCAATCACGAGTGTACGGCCTCCCTTTCTATAATTGTTCCTGCCTACAATCCATGCAGGGGAGAAACCTTCCACCTTCGCCACTAGCCGAAGCTTTGCTTCGGCCAGGCTATGGTGGACAAGTCGGCGAACACAAGGTTCGCCCCTGCTGTGAAATTATGATTCTCGCAGGTGTTGTTTCAGAGTTCTCGTAAAAAGGCCGTTTGTTTTTCTTACAGGCAGGAGGTCTTCGGAGTCACGCGGAATCAGCCGTGAGTGCCTTGATTTCCTCGAGGATTTCTCTCAGGGTATTTATGTGCCTGGCATCCCAGCCCTCTGAAGACCGGGTCTGAAAGCGTTCGTCTCCGAGGCCGGCGGATTTTGACGGGCGCACCCGCTGCATGATCAGCTCGCAGATCTCTTCCGGATCTTCGATTCCCTCCATAATCGCCTTGTTGCCGACAGCAAATTGGTTCTGGCCTTCTCCCTCAGAAGCCCCAGCCGTCTCAATCACGATCGTCGAAATCAAGAAGAAGTACTGTAGCGGGCCCCGACGTATCGCCACGTTCTGCACGTTCTCAAACGTAATCGTATGCTCGAGAATCACCCATATTCCCCGACGACAACGCAGGCTCCTGTCGGTCATTACGTACCACATGGTGTCGTATCGCAGGTGTATGGCGATGTAGGCCAGAATGTCCGGCACCACGGACTCGACCAGCGCAGGAATATAACTTATCACCGCCAGCCGTAAATTCCAGATGAGGATCGCGGTCAAGCCAGAGAGATTCGCGAGGTCGATCACCTCCAATCCGACC
>JARRLM010000432.1:0-7557 GCA_037386985.1 Acidobacteriota bacterium
ACGGCATCAACGCTGTCGCCTATGTATCCCCGAGAACCGCTCACGAGTTCTTGACCTGGCGGCGTTGCCTGCGCGAATTCGCGCCGCTGCTGTTCAAGTAAGACTCAGCGGGGCAGACCGAACAACAGGTCTGCCCCGCATTCTCCCTCCGTTTGCACGTGCAGGTGAAATCTGAACCATCCCGGCTTTGCCGGAGAGCTGTTTGCTTGAGTCAGAGGATGAATTGTCGTCAAACCGGACGAGTGGGTTTGCGGTCCTGAAACGCCCTTCTGGGAAGTAACAAGATCACTTGGACGTATGACAACGGATACTTTCATTTGAATTTTCCCTTGAAGATTTTGGCACAAATTGACAAAGAATTGACAAAGACTGGGCAAGTTTCCAGGGACGGAAACAATATTGAAATTGTTAAATAATTATTAATAAAGGGCTTGAATGGTGGGCGGTACAAGATTTGAACTTGTGACCCCCGGTGTGTAAGACCGATGCTCTTCCGCTGAGCTAACCGCCCACAAATAATCTCTTTACCATATTTTAGCGGAGCGTAAATCTACCATATTTTTTCCAGCAGGTCCATACAGCGCCCTCCAATCCCCGCATTTCTACAGCTTTATCCGTTGCGTAGGAAGCTACGAATACAAGAAATCTGAAAACTGGAAGTATGCTCTAAAATGTGTAAAATTATTGTTTGCAAAAGCCAAGGCTGTGCTAGGGTTAATATTTTTGTTCTTATAAATGGGGGATATTTTGGAATTCCAGAAGTCACAGGTCCGTGAGTATTTTGAGTCCATAGTCGTCATGGCGATCATTGCCCTTTTCGTCACCACATTTGTTATCCAGGCATTTAAAATCCCCACCGGATCGATGAAATCCAACCTTCTGATCGGGGATCACCTACTTGTGAATAAATTCGTGTATGGTCAATCCGGAATTTTTTCTAAACTCCGACCCTATAAAGAACCCAAACGTGGAGATGTTGTTGTCTTCAAATACCCGGAAGATCCTGAGATGGCCTACGTTAAGCGATTAATAGGCCTGCCCGGGGATAAGATTGAGGTAAAAGGACGCACCGTCTACGTGAACAATCATCCGCTTAAGGAGGAATATACGCAGCACATTAATCCCGGAAGCGTCACCGATCATTTCGGCCCCTGGTATATACCGAAAAAGGGGGACAAAATTGAGGTAATGGAATACAGCGTCAACGTGAATGGAGAAGTCCTCAATGAAGAAGTTGTGAGATCCTACCCGGATAAAACTGTGAGTTACGATGAACCTTTTTACGTCCCCCAGGACCAGTATTTCATGATGGGGGATAACCGTGACAACAGTCTGGACAGCAGATTCTGGGGTTCCGTTCCTCGAGATTATTTCCTCGGCAAAGCTCTTGTCATTTACTGGTCTTTCGAAACAGACAGAGATGAATATCTACGCACCGGATTAAAAGAACAGATAAAGAAGTTAGGCAATGTTGCGAAGAATTTTATCACCAAAACGCGTTGGAAGCGGACGCTTAAAATCATTCGTTAATTCCGGCGTTTGTCCAGAAAATGATCCATACCGTATCACTGCATACAAATATTGGATAGCGCTTCTGTTTGCGATTCTCTTCCTTGGATTCCGATGCCCGTCCCTACGCGCACTTTCCGATACTCCGGAAAACACAATTTCAGTAACTGCTGCAATGCGATACATTCAGAAGTTGAAAGAAATAGAAGACTTTGCCGCACAGGAAGAGGCGGACAAGGAAATGGCAACCCGCCTCACCGAAGAGGAGGTAAATGCCTATCTATCACTGGATATAAATTCAGACAATCAATCATGCTTGAAGAATATGAGGATGGCGTTTAAACAGGACCTGATGGAGGGTATCTCATCCGTTGATTTCGACTGTTTGAGAGATACATCCTCAAAAACTTTTTCAGCCATAATCTTGCGGCTGTTCTCTGGTACCCACGTTATAACAGCACGTGGAACAATTGTAAGCGGAGACGGGAAAGGACATATTCAGCTGGAACAGGTCCGGTTCGACGACAGCGTGCTCCCAAATTTTCTTGTCGAGCAAGCCGTTGCCGCTGTTTGTGGAAAACAAGATCCTCCCTTCAATCCGATGCAGCCCTCCGCGCTGCCGTACAATATTAAAAAAATTACGATTCATCCCGGTTATATAATGGTCTACCAGTAGCAAACACGAGGTAAAGCCTGCAGGAACTGCTTGATTGTTTTATAGTATAGTAGACGTTTCTTTAAGGATTCTTTTGAGGATATCAAGGGTGGACAAAAAACAATTCAGCGCAAAACTTAAAAAGGCAACCTCCATTGAAGAAAGAATAGCCCTCCTGGATAAATATGGAGAAGAAATATTCGAGAAAGAGAAATATGAGGAGGCTATCGAAGTCTATTCCCAGGCTTTAACCCTGCGAAACCGGCCCAATGTAAAAGCATATTTTGCCGGACAGGTCGGAATCTGTCACTTCAACGCTGGAAATGACAAAGAAGCCTTCAAATACCTGAAGCAGTCAGCCCGTCTGTTTAAACCGGACAAACCGGAATTCATGGAAGATATGTACGGCTTCGTACACTTCCATCTCGGATCTCTTTATGAATATCATGGGAAAATGGGCGAGTCCCTGGAAGCAAGNNNGCAATATATTGAAAGCCAGGAGAAAGACACACGCTGGATGCTTTTTGCCGGTATCGCCCGAAATTATGAAGCCCTGGGCAAGCATGATGAGGCGATACGCTATTCACAAAAAGCGATCCAGGTTATCAGCGACAACGACCCCGGACTGAGTTATCTGTACGAAAGCATGGCCAACAATTACATGGGATTGAATCAATATCACGAGGCCATAAACCATTTCTCCAAAGTGCTTGAGCTGGATCCCAATTTCGAACGTCGGGACGACATTCAACTGAAAATGGGGGGCTGCTACCACCTGCTGGCCAATTACCGGATGGCCCTGGAAACCTACGAAAAAATCTTTGAGTTAAACCAGATAACCGGGAAAAAAGAAAACCAGAACTGGCTTTACCTAAAAATTGCCGAGTGCTACTTCCAGCTGGAACTGTATGAGAAATCGCTGCTGGTCACACTCGAAATGTTGCGCCGCAATCCAAGAAAGAAAAAGGATAAGGTTGAAGCGCGCAGTTATCTTACAAACAACTACTACGAACTGGGTCGCTATAAAGAAGCTGCAGAAGAGGGAGAAAAGACCCTCATGCTTGCCAAAAGATTCCTTAACGACGACCTTTTCTATGTCCGGATGGCTTTAAGCTACCACAAGCTGGGAGATAAAAAGGCCTTCAGAAAGTATCGTACGCTCTTCCGTAAGATGTTCAAGGGAGACAACTGGAATAAATTTTTGGATAAGTTGCAGTGATGCTTAATGTCAAGTGGACGGTTTCAGACATTCGTTCATTATAGGAATAAGTCGACATTTGGCAGGGGACAGTGCGATTTTTAACGTGGATCAGAATCGAGAATACACGGAAGCGTTCGGATTTCTATCTCTGATTTCCACGTGACTATAACTTCAAGATCCTTGGTCTCAATTGGCGGGAATGGAGCTTAATTTATGAGGGGGAATTTCTCCCCCGCCCTTGAAAAATGTGTTTTAAATTATTCTGATTATTCAGCTTGCTGGTGTTCGGCAATTTCCTCAGGAGTTGCATCCCGGGCGCACCGAAAGCCAAAATTGTAGAGAGCGTTCGGCACAACTCCCGATCGAATAAAAATATTATTGAGTTTGCCTTTATAGTTGTAACTAAGACCACGGAGGACACGCATTCCCACTCTGGTATTCGGATCTTGTGCAGAATTTCCCTTATAGGGCGCATACTTTGTAGATGTCCACTCCTGAACATTGCCCAGCATGTCGTGCACGCCATAGGGGCTGATATCCTGGGTCGATCCAATAGCAATCGCCCCATCGTAGCCCAACTCATAGGTATTTGCCAGGGAGCCATCCCATTCATTTCCCCAGGGATATTTAATTCCTTCCGTTCCGCGAGCGGCCTTTTCCCACTCGTACTCGGTAGGAAGCCGCTTCCCCTTGGCTTTGCAGTATGCCTCGGTATCATTGTAAGTAATATAAACAACCGGAACATTTGCCTTATCTGGAGAAAAGAACATCTTCCAGTCTTTCCCCTCCTTGACTCCCTCTCCAATGTAACTGTTCTCGACTGAAAAATCCAAATACTCGGCATTCGTCACTTCATATTTATCAATCCAGAAGGCGGAAAGGTCCATTGTACGCGCCGGGAAGTATGCATTACTCTCCTTATCATCCGTTCCCAGAATAAACTCTCCTGCCGGGACAAAAACCATTTCCCCGGGGACTATTGCAGGTTCGGCTTCCATCGAAGTGGCTTCCAATGCCTCCGCATCATCGGCCCCTTCTTTTTGGGTACAGGCGCTCAAAGCGCACACAAGAGATAGAGCGATCAGTACAATACCGTATTTACGAAGCATGGATTCCTCCTTTAAGAACTTAAGCCGATTCCGTCCCGCTTTTCTCCAGGGAATCCGGCCACCTTGCTTACCGATACCCATCAGGCGTACTTCCTACTCTGTTCCCCAATCCTCCAGATTGGTTTGAATGTGTTTCCGTAATGTGGAGCACATACGGTGGCTGCGTGTGCATTCTCATTGCATTTAGGCTTATGTGTTAATATTATGCGCAACCATAAGGCAATCATATTGAATTAATATGGATGGCCCTCTGCTGAGGTTCGGTATGGCTGAAACGTTTGCAAAAATACGATCGGATCTTGAAATTCAACCGGACCAGACCTCCGGGATTATTGTTAAAGATCCGATCACAAAGCGTTTTTATCGTTTTCCCGCCGTACAGGCTTCCGCCTTTGAGCTTCTGAACGGGCAACAGAGTTTCGAGTCCATCGCGAAGAGCGTTTCCCTCAAACACCAGGTTGAAGCCCTACCCGAACAGATTAAAGAGTTCGCGACAAAATTGCAGACCCTTTTATTGCTGGATCATCCCTTCTGCTGGGCGCAACTCAGAAACATCGATGCAGACAAGCCTGGCCGCATAAGAAATCTTCTCCACTTAAAATTACAGTCCTTCAATCCGGACATGCTTATGACCCATCTGGAGAAGAAATTCCGATTCATCTATACCACACCTTTCCAGGTCGTTTTCGGGATTCTGGCCTTCTGGGCCCTTGTAATTTCCATAATGCACTGGAAATCTCTTTTTGTCTCCGTGGCAGACCTGTTTTCGCTTTATTCGATTCCGTTGATTCTGATCGTTCTCATTGCCGTCATGACTGTTCATGAATTCGCCCATGGTATTACCCTGAAACACTACGGTGGGAAGGTAGAGGAAATGGGAGTCATGCTTCTCTATTTCATTCCTGCCCTTTACTGCAACGTGAGCGATGCATGGATGCTTAAAAAGCGCGAAAGAATTTTTGTATCTCTTGCGGGAGGCTACATCCAGCTTTTCCTGTGGGCGGTGGCAACCATCCTCTGGAGAGTGCTGGCCCCTGAAACGCTCGCCAGCCGCATTTGTCTCATAAGCATAATGTTCAATGGAGTCTTTTCATTCTTCAACTTCAATCCCCTCATACGCCTTGATGGATATTACATACTGAGTGATTTCCTCGAAGTTCCGAACTTGAGGCCAAAAGCTCTTACCTATCTGAAGCATAGATGGTACTCGTTACTCACCGGAGTGGATGTTTCGCGAACTCAAGATCCCGACCGGAGAGAAAAACGAATACTTTTGCTCTATGGCACAGCTTCCTGTATGATTACGGTGGGACTGGTCGTATATATGATCCACCTTATCGGCGGTTGGATGATACGGGAATATCAGACCTGGGGTGTAATTATGACTTCAATGCTTATTGCAATGATGGCGCCTGCGTTAATTAAAGTAAAGGTATCCGAATCAGGGAAATTCACGAAAGCAGTGGTCTCACGCTTCCGCAAAAGCCCTAAGATTATAATTTTCCTGCTATTGATAGTCATGTGCATGTTTTTGCCCTGGGAGTTGAAAATATCCGGGGACTTTACTATCGTCCCGCTTCAACACGCTTCCATTACGTCTCAAGTTGACGGAACCATTAAAAAAGTTTATGTAGACCAGGGTAGTCAAGTATCTGCGGGTACGCTGCTGGCTGAAATAGAGAATCTGGAGCTTGTCAAAAGCCACAAGGAAACCAGAGCAGAACTGGCGGCAGAAAGAGCCTCTCTAGATCGTCTGAAATCCGGATCACGGCCGGAGGAGATTGACGAAATGCGGAAGCTGGTTGCGACCAAGCAGGCCGAATATGAAAGTTCCACCAGAAATGAAGAGAAACGCGCACTATTGATGGAGACCATAAAAAGAAGAGAAGCGGAGCTGGAGAATGCTTCCAAGGAATTCGAACGACACAGAGAACTCTATGATGATGGTTTAGTGTCGGAAAACGAGGTGGATCGCCTCAGTACGCAATACGAGGTAGCGAAACAGCAGCTTTCGGAAGACAGGAAGAGCCTTCAGAGTCTCGACCAACAGACGGAAAATACTCGCAAAGTCAAGAAGAGTGAGTTGGATCTGGCGAAAAGCAAGCTCAAGCTATTACAGGCAGGTTCCAGGTCGGAAGACATTCGTGAAGCAGAATCCCGTGTAGAAAAACTCGAAGAATCATTAAGCAATATCGAAGAGCAATTAAAATACCTGGAGATCCGAAGCACGATCGAAGGGATCGTCAAAACGCCTCATCTCCCGGACCTTCAAGGCGTATACCAGGAGAAAGGGGATTTATTCTGCGAAATCGTGAGCGAGGGAACCATGAGAGTAGAAATGCCTGTCCCTGAAAAAGAAAGAGGCGATATAGCGATCGGATTCCCAATTAGGTTGAAGGTGCGGGAGTATCCAGAGCGAACATTCGAAGCGCACGTGAAGAGCATCTCCCCGGTAGCGGTCGACAACGGTTCGGTAAGAACATTCACCGTTTATGGAGAACTTGAAAATCTGGACGGCAGTCTGAAATCAAACACGACAGGAGTTGGGAAGATCCTATGCGGTAAAAGATTGATCATAAACCTGCTGTCCCGCCGTGCAATCCGCTGGATAAAGACCGAATTCTGGGAATACCTCCCGTAAAAATTTAATTTTTTATTCCGTATAAATATAAAACGATTCACCAAATTAACGAAAAAGCCTATAATAACGAAATATGAAAAGCACATATTTTTTTATTGACATGGGTAAAAGCCCTGTTTATTATTCATTCAGTGAGTAAGTAGCAGTACAAGTGTCGGTAATTCCGTTTTGCGGAAGGCACTTGAGAGGCCGGCCGGTAGTTTCGACCGGCTGACAGGTTTTCTCGAATAGCTCTCTCACTTGAAGAATCTTTGGTCGGTTCTTCGAAAATCAGTCGGCTAAAAGATTTCTCCCAAACTGAGCAAGAGCAAAAACCTGATCTGTTTATAACAAAGCTAGCCTGCCCTGGTTTTTCGGGGGCAAAAGGACAACTTGGTTGAGTGCCGTGGCATTGCCAATGACAGCAGCCAGTTTTTCCTAAATAGCTTCGTATAACCGTAGG
>JARRLM010000433.1:0-3754 GCA_037386985.1 Acidobacteriota bacterium
ATTCAGCCTGTTGAAAAATTGGGGTAGAGGGCAGGTGAGAATGCAAAAACCCTGTCAACTATGATAAATCAATTGAAATTATCTATCGTAATTCGCAACTAAAAATGATAGGATTTTAGGTACCAATGTAAATAAAACGAACATATTAAAAGTTGGCCAAAGCACGTGTCCTATCTGCTCATGGCCCCAGAGTCTCCTGTTTGAATGATTTTTCAGACGACTGCTCCTTTAAGCAACTATTTGGAATCGTTTTATATCACGGGAAGAGGTTAATTTTTTGCAGATACCAAAGTGAAATGTCAAAACGTATCGTTTTCTTAAAAGCCAAACCTGCTGTGAGGCGGGGACAGAAAACCACGGGTTTCAATAAAGCAGCCGGGTTGCCGACTTGGGTAACCTGGCTTTTTTACTGAATATGAGTGTAAGGAGGAAGAGGTAATGAAGGATAGAAAATTTGTAGCTTTTATCTTCGTATTCTTGATTGCGCTCGCAGTAGCACCATTGAGTCAGGGTCGACAACCAGCTGACGAAAACAGACCGATCACGGTAATGAGCTGGAACCTTTATCTGGGAGCACCTCTCGAGCCGCTTTTCCAGGTCAGCTCCATCCAAGAAATGCTGCTCGAGGGAACAACCATTTGGGCAACCACCCAGCAGAATGATTTTTATGAACGGGCCGAGGCCATTGCAAACCAGATCTCATTAAAACGGCCGGACCTCATTGGGCTGCAGGAGGCCGCGCTGTGGCGAAGACAATCCCCGGGAGATTTTATTACAGGCAACTACATTCCCAATGCCACGATGGTGGCCTACGATTTTCTCCAGATTCTCCTTGATGCGCTGGAAGATAAAGGACTGTACTACGATGTGCTTGCGGTTGTGGTCTCCACCCATCTGTCAGCCTACGACACACTAGTCCGGATAGCGCAGGCTGAAGAACTTCTGGACGGTCCGCTCGATACAATCCAGCCGGTCATACTCGTCGGTGACCTGAACTCGGATCCGGCCCTTCTTGGCCCGGCTTACAACACCCTTATTTCCAGCGGATTTGGGAATACCTGGGAGGAAGCGGGAACCGGTGACGGCTACACAGGCTGGCAGCATGGCGATTTGCTTAATCCGGAATCGGTCCTCTCCTATAGAATCGACCATGTGCTTTACAACGGCGATCTTAGAATTCTGAGATCGGACCTGGTAGGGGAACAGCAGAAGGACCGCACCTTTTCAGGCCTCTGGCCATCCGACCACGCAGGCGTCAATACTCAATTGATGTTCAACACAGGCAAGGGTCGGTAACGTACCGATTGTGGTTCTCCAAATCAGTTCGTTTCCCGGGGGGATCCACCCATAGGGAGACCGATGAAAGCCATCCAGGGGGGTGTGAAACCTGGCCAGCGAACCATCAATCTTCGCTCCGCACCGGATCGGTCGAGGGCAACAAATACCCATGTCTCGTCATGCTCATATCGGGCGCGTAATCGCAGGGGACACAATCCGGCAGGAAGAGTTCGGGCGTGCGGCCGCTGACGGGATTTTTGTAACCCCACCACATCGGCAGAATCATGGGCCATTCCCAGGGCTCACCTGTGCCGCCTCGAAAATGCTCCTGCAGAACTCCGAGTTCGGCAATCGGCACATCCGGCCTGTACTGTGCAACCAGCTCCGCGCCGAAATAGCGTTTGGGCAGATTCGGGGTGACAGGTCCTGGAGGCGGTGTAGGGCGCGTGGTCTCGGCAACTGCCTGCCTGTCATCCACACCGGACCATCCCCTTTTCCAGTCCGGCATGTCAAAATAGGGTTCATCCAGAGACAGGTTCCACAGCCGCCAGATGCCGTCTTCCAGGATAATATGATCGTCTGGATAAATGGCGCCGAACAGGGTGCCTGCGCGTGTTTTTGATGTATTGGGATGAAACAGATAGGTGCGAAGCCGCGCTGAGCGACCATCAGGCGCGACAATGATCACAGGCTGGATACGCCAATGGAATGCGATGCCGGCCTTTTTTGCAGACAGGTTGACCGGATCTCCATATTCCAGGAACAGCGCTTTTGAGATGCGGCTATAGCCCGTGTAATAGCCGGCAAAGGGAACCTGCTTGGTGCCTTGTTTGCCGAAAATCTCGGACAGCCAGTCCCATTGGGAATCATCAAGATAAAATCCATAGGCAGTCGAGACGTGCTCGGCCCCGTCATAGGCTTTCGCCACCATCAGCTTGCGTGCGGCTTCCTGTAGACGGGCAGTCATGTCTGCTGTTGTTTTTCTTCCTGCAGGCGTGGCTATCGTTCCGGTAAGCGGCTGCGTCGCGACCAGTTGCATACCTGCCGGCGCCGCTACCGGCTTGCCCGTAACCGGATGCGTTGAGACGAATACCGGAATGATGCGATCCTGATCACCTGCATCCGCAGCAGGCAGCGGCTTGTCTGGTGCCAGCTCGTCCGTCAGTGTTTCGATGATGCGGCTCTTGCCCCAGCCCTGACTGTATTCAGACCGGAACAGGGGAAACACGCGCATTTCGCGCACTTTCCACAGGCCGTCTTCCTTCACGAAGCGATTGCTGTAGACGGAGACCTCCCAGTAAGCCTCCCCTTTTCCCACGTCACCCAGCATCGCCATTTCAATGCCACGCACCTGCGCTTCACTGCGACCCGGCGTCAGGCTTACCACGGTGTCGAATTGCAGGCGGTCGTTCAATACGCCATACGTCAAGCCCGCCGGCCCCATACGCTCATGGGCTTTGCGTACTCCTTCTGCGCCAACGTAGATACCATTGCCGCCAAATTCATACACACCGTCATCAGAGAACAGATCGGTTACGTCGTCCCACATGCGGCGATTGACGTAATAGCCGTAAGCGGCTTGCAGATTGCGCACCAGGCTTTCATCGTTCATCACCGCGAT
This sequence comes from Acidobacteriota bacterium, assembly GCA_037386985.1. Classification (GTDB taxonomy): domain Bacteria; phylum Acidobacteriota; class UBA6911; order UBA6911; family UBA6911; genus UBA6911. Next base: position 2,900 of record JARRLM010000433.1, read on the forward strand.
GCGCTCTTCGAGTTCGTCCAGCGTGGCTGTACTGGGCGGTGCCGCACCGGCCGCATCGGGAATAGGAATGCCACATTCATCCGGCGTGAAATGATAGGGGAGGATTTCGAGATCGCGCCCTTTCCAGTTGGTCCAGCCGTTTTCGTAAGGACCGGCATATTGCGGGTAGAAGCGATGCACATCGATTTTCCACTTGCCATCTTCACGTACGTATTCGTTTTCAAACACACCGCCCAGGATGCCGGCATTGCCCTCACTGTCACTTAGCAGGGAAAAGTTGTACCAGCGACCCTTGGCCGCCTCGCCGTCCACCGACAGATTGACAACCGGATGGTCGATGATCTGGGTACGCACCGCACCGGGCAAGAGTCCCTGCTGTCCACTACCCTCGCGGGTGGTCAGGTATTCGGCGATTGCCTTGCGTCCCTTTACCGACTCCTCGTCGAAAATATAGGTGGCATCTTTCGCGAACAGGTCCGCCATCTCGTTCCATAAACCATATTGTGAATAGTGCGCATAGGTACGTTGCAGGTTTTTGACGGCCCGGATCGACTCAGCGCGGTCGACATTTCGTGCCAGCTCATCGAGCGATGTTTGACTGGAGGCGGCCGTCGGCAGAACCAGCCCGATTACGACCGCCAGACCAATCCATAGAATCTTTTTTACAAGGCAGGACATAGTGTTTCCCCTCGGCGAACGCAGCGCCGGTTTGTTTATAGTATTCATTTCTTCAACCCAAACCTGCAATGGCAGCAATATCAGGCCTAGTCAGGTCATGTTATTCCAGAATATCCAACCTGCAAAACAGTTAATTCGTGAACTGAGTTCGACCTGACAGCAAAAAGGAGATTGTGA
>JARRLM010000434.1:0-3053 GCA_037386985.1 Acidobacteriota bacterium
TGTTCGATCGTATTGATCTCCATATACGGGTGCCGGCGGTAAAATACAAGGAATTATCTCAGGAAAACGAATCCGAGGAATCTGCCGCTGTCAGGGAACGTGTTCTTTTGGCGCGTGCTATCCAGCAAAAGCGTCTTGAATCTTACGGTATTTACTGTAATGCCCAGATGACCCGGCAGACTCTGCGCCGTTTTTGCACTCTCGATCCGGAATCCGAAAAAAAGATGGAACATGTCATTACACGACTTGGCCTGTCTGCGCGGGCTTATACAAGAATTTTACGCGTTTCCCGCACTATTGCCGACCTCGAAAATATCGGCAGAATTCTGCCCCGCCATGTAGCGGAGGCAATTCAGTATCGCACGCTCGATTATGCATGCTGGCAGTAAAAACTGTGCTTGCACGATTGGAAGTGCCCTGTCGCCTGTCGAGGGAGCTGATTAATCTAAGATCAACGTCCTTTCACGGCTGTGACAGTCATTGATTGTCGGGCAGGGAAGTAATCCCGGGTGCTTCCCTGCGGTTCGCAATAAATCCCGGTTGTTGGAGATATTTATGGAAAAAATGAAGAGAAGGAGTTTTTGCGGCGCCTCCCTCATGGCGCTGCCGCTTATGAAAGTATTCGCTGAAGATAGCGGAATCAACAGTCTTTTCAGCCAAACGAATCCTGTTCTGGATACTTTGGCAGACGAATTTACCAGGACAACTTTGAACGGTGTACGGAACGGATTCAGAGCCTATCACTTCCGTCAATACGCAACGCAGGTCAGGATTTTCAATGCCTGTCTCGATGCAGAGGGAGTGAACGACACTCTGAACGGAAAACTGGACGAGGAGGACTACTATCTCCTGAATGCCGAAAACGCCGTACAATTTACAGTGGAGTATTGGAAAAAGCACGGTGTGCTTATCAATGAAGATGATTTGGCATATCGCATGGCCATTGATGAGAATTCCTATAAAATGACTAAAAAAGCGATTAAGAAAATGGGCGGCGTACAGAAGCTGAATGAGAGAATTGCCCAGGCGTTTGAACGCAGAGCGGAAAAGTACACATCGAACGCTTACCACAGCGGGTTGACCATTAACAATGGATCTATAAAGTTTCCCGTTTTGAGCGGGCATGCCTGTAAAACCGGTTTCCGGAATGTCCAGTATGAAGATCTCGAAGATCTTCAAAATCTGGACCCTCACTTGTTTGTCGACCTGGATATCGATTGCCTCTGCAAGGCAATGCTCACAGAGGGGGCTTTATTGACAATCGGGTGTGTGACAATCTGCCAGCCCTGCTGCGTCCCCGCCGGAATCCTGCTGGGCATTGCGACGTTAATGGAAGAACTTGGATTTTGCGATTCGGATAAATGCTGAAAAAAGGAGGGAATATGCGACCTCAAATCATGGCGTTTGTCGGTCATCTGCTGGGTGGTATGTTGATTCTGTTCGGTCTCTGGTGGCTTGTGGAAAATATGGCGGCCCTGCCCGACTACAAGCTTGTTGTTGCATTAGCCGCTGTGACAGGACTGGTTCTGAGTCATTTCAGATGGTGGCGTCTGGACAGGAAGGTCCATGACGATGATATATGTGTGAAGGTTAATTACCTTATCGTATCGAACTATCTGATAATGCTGCTCGGCATTGTATTGCTGGACTTTTAGCGGTAGCTGTAGATCAGTATGTATTATGGTGGGAGTCGTGTGCCGGCTCCCGCCGCAGCAACTCCGGCTGTAGATATTTTCGAAACCGAATCGGTTTAAGATTCGGAGGACGAGGAAACACATTTTGTACAGACCCGCGCATGATAAAATTTATATCATTAGGCACGTTTGCGGCCTTTGCTGGTTTTGAGCTTCCTTCAATCTGAACAATTAAGCAACGTTTGTATTTATGTTATAGGGTCGATGGATAAAAAGGGAGTCATCTCGATCGCGAACTAACTGGTAGACTGTATCCCGACAAATAACACAGTTTTCCAGGTGCGTCAGAACTTCAAGCTTTTCATCCAGTTCCAGTTGCTTGTCCAGCAGTTGAACCAGCTTTTGAAAACTGCACGTATCCATAACGCCTCACATTGAATCTCAACGTTGGAGAGCTACAATAATGAAGCGCAGCTCACGTTCCTTATTCATTCTTTAATTCAGAGCGTGATATGTACGCTTTCTTTGTCGTGCTCCCATTTAACGAATATTCGGTTTTAAAGTCAATCCGCTTGAATATCCGTCTCAACTGTTAAAACCCGCTTTGTACTTGAACTTATCGGCAGCTTGAGAATATTCAGTCAACAAATATTGCAGATTGCCTTGTAAAATTGATTTTGAGCAAAATGATTTAAGAAGTCATGGGACCTCGGGCAGAGCCGGAGGCTTGATTATATGAGCGGCTTGATGCGGTACGAACAGCATTATCGGGGTCGGTATCTGTATCGGGATCGCAGTCGGTTTCGATATCGACCCCGACGCCGACGCCGATAGCGATACCGAATGTCCAAGTCTTTTAAACGATGATAAAAACCTGATGTTGCAGATCAAACACACGCGAGATCATTCCCTGTAGACTCCCGGATCTGTCAAACCTTTGCTGCTTCCAGGGCAGAGCCGGGGGTTCTTCCAACGGATTAGGAGGGATGGGAGAAGTTCTATATTTGAATTTTAATGCGTGGCGATGCCAGGGTGATTGGGTAATGAAAAAAGCCCACAGCAATAATGACTCTTGTTTGCCGTGGGCCTTGATCCGCATGTTCGGACGGCGACAATCCCTTCCGGGGTGAAGCGCCTCCTTCGAACCTTGAATTTTTAAGGTAATTAAAATTTATTCGTCTTTGACGCATGCATCGGTGGGGCATACGGACGCGCACATGGGCTCGTCGTGAAAGCCCTGGCATTCTGTACACTTGTCCGGAACGATGTAATAGAAGTCCTCGGAAAGAGCTTCCGCTGTATTTCCGTTGAGCTCGTAGTCGTCGCCGCCGGCATAAATCGCCTCATTGGGGCATTCCGGCTCGCAGGCGCCGCAGTTGATGCATTCATCTGTGATCTTTAAAGCCATTGTTCAAATTC
>JARRLM010000435.1:0-3969 GCA_037386985.1 Acidobacteriota bacterium
GTAGAGCCCAATTATCCGTGCGGATCCTGCAATCTGTGTCTGTCCGGGCGCGGGGCTGTCTGTGCCGGAAAGGACAGCATGGGAGTGAACATTCCCGGTTGTTTGTCCGAGTATGCGGTTGCGCCGGCAGAATTCGTGTGGCCTGTTCCGGACTCTGTATCGGAGGAAGATGCTGCGACTATTGAACCGTTGGCCGTATCCATGCATGGGCTGCTCCTTTCCGGCGCGAAGGATGGAGATGCGATAGCCGTACTGGGTTGTGGAGTTGTAGGTCTGCTGCTGATCCATGCAGCCACTGCTATGGGAGTTCGAGCCATTGCCCACGATAGGATTACGGCAAAGATGAAAATGGCCCGGGAATTTGGCGCGTTCGCGGCAGTCGATCTCGACCATGCCCGCAGCCTCTGGGAAAAGGAGAATGTAACCGCTGTATTCGAATGTGCCGGTGTGTCAAGCACCCTGGAGCTAGCGCTGGCAGCAACTCCCAGGGGCGCCAAAGTAATTCTGCTGGGACTCTCGGCATCGCCCGTAAGTTTTATTCCTATGCGGTTGGTCAGGGAAGGCATTAATGTTTACACATCGATGATTTATAATCATCCGTCTGATTTTGCACGCACAATCGAACTGGTTGCTGAAGGGAAGATGCATCCCGGCCGCGTTGTGACCGATACCTTTTCTTTTGATTCCATTGCTCAGGCGCTTCAACTCGCCGGAACAGGAGAAGCCGGGAAAATCCATATAAAGATGTAACAGACCTGAAGACAAATGCTATAAATAGCCCTGAACTGGGTGGAACGAGATGCAGGGATGCCGGGCTGAGTTCTGAGTTCTAAGTTCTGAGTTTTGAGTTTGAAGTTAATAGTTAACAGTTGATAGTTCTAATGTTGGAATTCATACTTCCGGCTCCTTACTTTTGGCTCCTTGTTTCTGGCTCCGGGCTTCTGGCTTCCTGATCCAAGCAGTAATCGAAGAACCTAAAAAGTGAATAACAGGCATTATTAAATATTTGGAGGACCGGCGGTGACAAACATACTGCTCATTCACGGGCCGAATCTGAATTTACTCGGCAAGAGGGAAACAGGGATTTACGGCCTGTCCAGCCTGGATGAAATTAACGCCCATATGAAACGTTTTGCTGATGAAAATGAGACTGAACTGCGCATTTTTCAGTCTAACAGCGAAGGCGCCCTGATTGACACTATCCAGGAAGCCGCTGATTGGGCCGATGGAATTGTGATCAATCCCGGAGGTTACACACATTATTCCTATGCAATTCGGGATGCTCTCGCCGCTACAGGCTTGCCCGTAATCGAAGTGCACCTTTCCAATATTTATGCGAGGGAAGAATTCCGGCATCATTCAGTCATATCTGCAGTGGCGGTCGGAACCGTTGCCGGACTCGGGTGGCGCAGTTACCTATGCGGGATTGAGGGGATGATCGGCATACTGAAGGATCGCAGGGAACAGGCGACTATTTCTCCGATCCCGGATCCAGAGAAGTGAGAATGTGTTGTGCCACCTCATCGATGGTGAGAGTGGACGTATCTATAATCATGTCCGCCTGAGCATAGGCAGAGGCTCTTTCGTCCATTAGCGCCGCTATACGTTTCTCTAAATCGTCCCCCTTGAGCATCGGGCGATCCTCCCCCGATCCGACCCGCGACAGAATAGTCCGGATATCTGCTGTCAGGGTAACAACAGTACCGCTGTGTTTAAGGATGTCTAGGTTTCGGGCATTCACAATTGTACCGCCCCCGGTTGCAATAACATGCCTGTTCCGGGCAGCCAGCTTTTCGACCATCTTCGACTCCATGGCACGAAATGCCGTTTCTCCGCGGGTTGAAAATATCTGGGGAATGGACATGCCCGATTCCGATTCAATGGCCGTATCCATATCCAGAAAATCATAATGCAGCAACAATGCCAGGCGCTTTCCGACCGACGACTTTCCCGTTGCCATGAAGCCGCACAAATAAACGTTTCTTTTTTCGTGTATTTTCTTTGTCATAGGTTGTTTGACACGTGCAGTTTAACTTACGGATGGCGATATTTGTTCGTTTCCCGTTTCCCGTTTCAGAGGGGGGATTGCCCGGGTTTTCGACCTTGCAGGCAGATTAGTGTTTTGACAGGGACAGTGCCGTTCCTCCTCTGCGCACTTTGATCATCTCTGAAATGATGGAAAGAGCTATCTCCTCCGGCGTTTCCGATCCTATGTCGAGTCCTATCGGGGCGTGCACCTTATTTAGAAGTTCTTCTGGAATTCCTTCTTCATCCCGGAATCGGATAAAGCAGGCCTTTATCCGTCGTTTGCTTCCTATCATTCCGATGTACTTTGCCGGGCTGTGAATAACCTCCCGCAGGCAGGGTTCGTCGAATTGATGTCCTCGGGTGATGAGTACGATGTAGGTAAATGGAGTGATCGGGATCTCCCGTAAAGTTCCCGCCATATCCCCTACAAGGACTTCATCGGCTTCCGGGAATCTTTCCCGGTTGGCGTATAGGACGCGATCATCCAGGACCGTTATGTGAAAACCGAGGATTTTAGTGAATCGAACGAGGGGAACAGCCAGATGCCCGGCGCCGACAATGATGGCTTTCCGCATAGGCGGGATGACCTCGAAAAATACTTTTACTTTATCGCCGGTTTTCGGGAGGGTGAGGGTAATCTCCCTGTTCTCTTCCCTGTTCAGCACCTCAATGGATTCTTGCAGGATGGCCTGCTGCAGAGATTTGTGAAGGATGGTCCCTGATTTCAATGCACCGTCACGAATGAAGCATTTCTCTCCGGCAGAAACGTCCGCGCAATTTTCAGCACTCAGTACCGTTGTCATAATTCCACCGACGCCGTCCCGAGTGACATTTACAAGTTCTTCAGCAAATTGGATGCAGGAAACCGTCTCTGGCGCATCCCACCAGGGATCAATGAAAACGTCCATAATTCCGCCGCATACGGCCGGGCTGTCCGATTCTATATCGTCCATCAATTCGACCGTAACCATGGCGGGTTTATGGGAACGGATTACCTGGACCGCTTCACTGCGGACCTCTTTCAGGAACTGCCTTATCTCACCATACATATTATCCATCCCTTTTTTTCGTGCTCGATATCCGGCCGGATCGATGTGACGAAACATCATTCTGCCTGGACTGTCCAACCTTTATGATTACCTCATATATGCGGATTGAGCCAGATGATTTTTTATTTTAGGTTGCCCGGAAACGGCCGGTTCTTTTGTATGGACTTATGTTTATTCCTTTGCAGGATCGAAGCAAGGTTGCAAGTTTTTTTATTTCAGTATTTATACAAGAGGTTGAATTGTTGATATCTTAAAAGATATACATATTCAGGAAACATTACGTATGAATTGAGGTTAGACGGGGACGTTCAATAATGGTTGAAGACCACGGAGTGTCATCCATTCTGGATGAATATCAGAGCTTTATAGTAGAACTCGATACGTGGTTTCGTTCGGTCCGGGTGAAGTATGGAGCCAGGATGCGGTGCGGAGAAGGATGTACTTTCTGCTGCTGCGGTTTATTCGATATCCCGCTCCCGGATGCGCTCAGAGTTGCGACAGGTTTTTATCGACTTTCTCCCTCTATAAGAAACGATGTTACTCACCAGGCTTCTACCATTCACGCAGAACTACTTCGAGAAGTTCCGGAACTGGAAAAACCTTTTTATCTAAACTCTATTTCCGAGGCTCGCATCGACCTTTTGACAGATGTTTTCAGTACGGTCCGCTGCCCTTTTCTCAACGTGGATGATATTTGTCTTATCTATGAATACCGGCCCTCGGCGTGTGTTCTGGAAGGCATTCCCATGGTGGATTTTTGCGACGGGCTGTTTGATGATTGGTGCGAGTTTAATTTCACGGAAGGCGTTGATCCGGTACTCGAAGAGGACCTGAGGTTGGATTATTACGAAATCCAGGCAACCATTCAACATGTTACGGAAAGCCTGATAGA
>JARRLM010000436.1:0-1108 GCA_037386985.1 Acidobacteriota bacterium
TTTTACATCGCAGGACACAGGATCTCCGATCTTCTCCTATCGGGATTTTATCCCTGTTGTCACAGCGCATTTTACCAACGAAGGGATACGCCTTGGAGAAAACGCGCTGGGGATTAAGTGCTTTTGCCGCGATGACAATCAGGATCAGATAGGCAACCTGCTTACGGGTATAGGCAGGAGTTCAGGATGGTTCGATATGAACGCATTCGGTGCCTATCCCGCCGGGCGCAGCCTTGAGAGCTTCGAGCCTCCATCGCATCATATTCCACAACTTCAGGGCAGTCCATGGACAGTTGTCTTTCATGCAACACACGTTGGGTGTGATTCGAACTATACTCTTGGGATGACAGAACGGTACAATATGCGAAATCCCGGCGCATCCTGCGGGTTGCTCGCTTCAATCCTGAACAGGGATAGCGATCGGCGCAAAGGGAAATATGTTCCCTTTTTCAAAGATTATGAGATGCATGAAACAGAAATTTCCCTTATGCCGTATCTGGACGAAATAAAAAAATCCGCGCATCCGATGGCTGCCGCTGCCGAAAAGGTTTTCGATCTGGGGTCCGGGATGTTTGAAACCATTCTCAGAGAAAATGACATTCCGTCATTTTATGTCGGCGGTATCAACATCGATAACGATGCTGTGGATGCCGGCAATAATTATTTTATTCTCAAAACAGCTTACATTTTCAAAGAAAGACAGAAACGCAAAATCGAGATCAGAGAACCGGGACTCTATTGAAACTCGAGCCGGTTTTGTTTCATGCCTAGCCTGTTTTTCCCAGCTTAGAATTCGGCCATTCCAGAGTCCCATTGTTTTATAGGATGGTGGTATGATTGGCACGTCCACTCATGTTTTTTAATGGATTCGCTATGGAGGCATCGGTATGTCAGAAACGTATCCCCAGTCTGAAAAGGACGCCCACCCACTTAACGCAGCGATTGTGGGAGGGGGCAAGGGCTGTGTATCCATCATGCAGATGGTGGAGGATGGAACGCTTCAGGGTTTTCCCATGAGAATCCTGGGAGTGGCGGATATAAATCCGGACGCTCCCGGTATCCACTATGCAAGAGAGCTTGGGATCCAGGTTGTAACCCTCCAATACCA
>JARRLM010000436.1:1151-4195 GCA_037386985.1 Acidobacteriota bacterium
GAATCAGAAAATTTACGGATGAGATTGAACGAACACGCCCGCCCCATGTGCACATTATCGACCACGTTGTTGCAGAACTTCTATGGAAACTGCACCAGGCCCAGCGATCTGTGATTCAACACCGTACCGAAATGGAACAGCGGGTGGAAGCGGAGCGCGAGCGCGTGACTCAAATCCTGAACTCCATTCCGGATGAGATTCTCGTCCTTGACCGGGAAATGGTGGTCCAGGATACCAACTCATCCTTTTTAACCAATAATAATATGACTCTCGACGCTGTCCGGGGACAGCATTGTTACGACATACCGCAGAGCGTTAGAGGAGAATGCCAGATAGCAGTCGGGGATTGCCGTTTTCGCAATGTCATTGAAAATGGCCGCTCGGAATCATTCGTTCGAAAACACTACGACGAAGACGGGCAGGTTCGATATACGTCCATTGTGGGTGCACCCTGGCGGAACAAAGACGGTCAGGTTGTGGGCATGATAGAAATCACGCGGGACATAACAGAACGTGTCCGGCTGGAAGAAGATCTACAGGTTATGGAGGTTCACCTGCAGAGGCTCATGGAGATGGCGCCTCAGGCAACGTGGGTAAAGGATCGCAACGGCCGCTACAACGACGTCAATCCCGCCACCTGTAAACTGTTCGGTAAAGATGCCGGCGAGATTATGGGGCGTACGGATCTCGAGCTTTTCCCGCGGGATGCGGCGGAGAAGCTGAAACAGGGCGACCAGAATGCCCTGAAAAAAGGAGACTCGGTTTCCTACCAGATTGAACTGGAGCTGGACAACCGCAAGGTTTTCCTGTCTCTTGTCAAATTTCCCATGCTGGACAAGGAGGGGAAACGTACGGCGATATGCTGCGTCGCCGAGGATATCACCGCTCAGAAGGAAGCGGAGATCCAGCTGAAATCGACGCGTGAATACCTGCAGAATATCATTGATCACTCTCCGGTGCTCATCATTACCTCAAACCTGGATGGGAACATCGTATCATTCAACCGTGGGGCGGAAGAGTCCCTGGGTTACACGGCAGATGATGTGATCGGAAAGCCGGGATCGGTGATATTTATTGATCCGTCGCTCCGGGAGGACCTGTTGAATCAGGTCCGCAAGACGGGAAAGCCTGTTCGCGATTATTCCCTGGAACTCAAGAAGAAGGACGGTTCGCCGCTGCCGGTGTCCATGACGCTGTCGCAACTGCTGGATTCCTCCGGGCGGATGATCGGCATTGTGGGTATTTCCAAGGATATTTCCCAGCGCACGGCCCTCATGGGGCAAATCATTCAATCCGAACGCCAGGCAGCCGTCGGCCGACTTGCTTCTGGCGTCGCACATGAAATCAACAATCCGCTTGCCATTATTTCGGAAATTGCCGGTTTCTTGAACGAGATGGTCGAAGATGGCGCCGGTGTAGAGAGCGGGGAATTCATGGACGAACTGAGGGATGGTCTTCCCAAGATACTCAAGCACGTCAAACGGGGAAAGGATATTACGACACGGCTACTTACATTCGCGCGCAAAACTGAGGATCGTGTCCAGGTTGCCGATGTCAACGCATCGCTTGAAGAGATTCTGCCATTCCTGGAGAAACAGGCCCGTCTCGCCAACGTGACCATCCACAGAAACTACCAGGAGGAACTGTCCAAAGTTCCTATAGAAGAACTGCAGCTCCAGGAAATCTTTATCAACCTGATCACCAATGCAATCCAGGCTCTGGAAGATCGGGAGTACGGGAATATCTGGCTTTCCACGCGTGAAGAAGATGGGAAAGTTACCATATCGGTAAGGGATGACGGGAAGGGAATCGATGATTCTGTCCGCGACCGGCTGTTCGATCCATTCACGACTACCAAACCTACCGGAGTAGGGACAGGCTTGGGATTATCCATTTGTTACGGCATAATAAAACGCCACGATGGAGAGATCCGTGTTGTTTCCGATCCAAACCAGGGAGCTACTTTTCATGTGATTTTACCTGCGGTAAAATTGCGGAAAAAATCGCACATTCCCGGCGAAGAGGAGCAGGCTCCATAGGTTTCGCTAGAACTGGGAAGCCCCGTGCTGGAGCCGGAAGCAGGAAGGGATCTACCAGAATTCATATAAAGGGTTCCTTAGAAACAGGATAGCGACTGGCATTATCCGGTGAAAACCTTTGAGACTGCGGATTGGTCCTCAAACTGCGCGGAAATTTCCCTTCCAGACAGCCGCCATATAGAGAATTGTACGATCTAGTATACGGTTACGGGCAGGCCCTGGCTTTCCAGCAATTTTTTCAAGATGTTAATTTTATGGTCTGACGGCGGCTCCGCCTCCAGGACGACATTCCTGTTGTCTATCCGTGGATATTTCATAGCACCCAGATTGTGGTAGGGAAGCATTTGTATGACGGTGACCGCATCTCCGAGAGATTTGCAAAACAGGCCGATCGCCTGAAAGCTTTCCTTGGAATCATTAAAATCCGGAATTACAGGGATGCGGACCTGTATCTTACCGCCATCTCTTGCGATTTTTTGAACGTTTTCCAGAATCAACTCATTCGACACTCCTGTCACTATTTTATGCTGTCGGCTGTCCATATGCTTAAGATCGTATAAGAAAAGGTCGGTATGGGGTAAGACCTGCTTGAGAATATCGTAGGGGGCATATCCGGTTGTATCCAGCGCAGTGTGGATCCCGGATTCCTTCAGGTGTTTCAGCAGTTGAAGCACAAAGTCAGGTTGCGACAGGGGTTCGCCGCCCGAGATTGTCACTCCTCCCCCGGATTGTTCGTAGAAAGGCCTGTCTTTGAGGACACGATCCTGAATTTCTTCCACTGTATAGTCTGTACCACACACGTGAAGGGAGTCTCGGTAGCAGACTGCCGCGCAATCACCGCAATTGTCGCAGATGTCACGATTGATTTGTATGTGGCGGACCGGTTTCTGGGTTGAGGGATTTGGGATTGTTTTGCCCGGTGCGATCGCTCCTTTGGAACACGCATCCAGGCATTTGCCGCATTCCTCGATGCCGACGCATCTCATCGAAATCCAGCTGAGTTGT
>JARRLM010000437.1:0-3041 GCA_037386985.1 Acidobacteriota bacterium
CGATCAATTTACACGAACCGGAATTTAGGCGCATCAAGGCAATACTTGATTCTTTGCTTAAAGATTTACGGGCGGATATCGCATTGCTAGTAAGCCAAAGCGGTCAACCCATCGTAATTTCAGAGTCCCGGATGAAATTTGATTATGTGTCTTTGGCCTCTTTGGCGGCGGCAAACATGGCTGCAACAGGCGGGTTGGCTAATTTAGTCGGTGAAGGCGAGTTTTCGGTTCTTGTACATCAGGGGCGTAATCGCAGCCTTTATATATCGGATTTGATCCAAAAATTTTCGTTAGTTCTGGTTTTTAATGGATCTGCTTCTTTGGGACTAGTGCGATATAAAGCTAAAAAAACAATTATTCTACTTGAAGAGGTAATTCAGGATGTCCTGCGAAGAACCCCACAAAAAACGGATAGTGCAGGGAATCCCGATTTTAGCGAGGAAGAGCTCCAAAAGCTTTTAAAACAATGATCTCTCATTGATTAAAGGACTTAATTTTGACCTTTATAAATTACGTTGCCCGTGAAATAAACTGTAAGATTGTGTATTACGGTCCCGGTCTTGGTGGGAAGACTACAAACTTACAGTATGTCTACCAAATCACAGATACTGAGAATAAGGGCAAAATGATTTCTCTTGCCACCGAAACAGAGCGAACGCTGTTTTTTGATTTTCTTCCTATTGATCTGGGACAGATTCGGGGATTCCAAACGCGTTTTCATCTGTACACTGTACCGGGGCAGGTTTTCTATGACTCAAGTCGGAAACTTATTTTAAAGGGAGTAGACGGTGTAGTATTCGTTGCCGACTCTCAAGAAGAACGAATTGATGCAAACCTGGAGTCGTTGTCGAATCTTGCACATAACCTTAAAGAACAAGGATTCGACATCAACAAAATCCCCTACGTCCTGCAGTTAAACAAGCGGGATCTTCCCAACGCAATGCCGGTTGACGAGCTAAAAAAGCAATTGCTCGTAAAGGGAGAGCCGGTTTTTGAGGCTGTCGCCATTGAAGGTATGGGGATTCTCAATACTCTTAAGGCTGTTGCGCGTCAGGTCCTTATTGAGCTTAAAAAAAGCGCTTGAAAATATCGCCCCCTGTGTTTACGCCCAAAATGTAATTCAGAAAGGGACTATGGCGCACCCATCCTGCGCCCTTAAAGCAGGAATTTACGTGTTTCTTCTATGAAAAACTTGGTCTGATCGTGATGCAGCCAGTGTCCGGCATTGGGAACATTGACGAGACGATGATTCCGAATGGACCTGAAATGGCCTGTTTTTAAGGGATCCTCTGTCCAGCTGTCAAGTCCCCGAAACAATAGAACGGGGCATTCTATATGGCCCCAAACTTCGCAGGCTTCCTCCATATTGAATACGTAGGGAGAGAATGCCCGCACAAAATTATCAAATTTCCAAATCAATGTTCCATCCGCATTCCAGATAGAGCCTAGAAGGGTTAAATGACGTGCTGTCTCCTCCGACAGATATGGATTGGCTTTATGCATACGTTCGATGGCGGCATTGAGATTCGGATACTTGTGCGGCGTCCTTTTTTCGTAGTCGCGCATTGTTTCAATCCAGATTTTAAGGCGCTCGTGTGGCGGATTCTGTGTTGAAACATCCGCAGGAGGGGCAATCCCTTCGATGGCCACAAGTTTTTTCACGCGGTCGGGATAAATACCGGCATATTGCAGTACAATTGCAGCTCCGAGAGAATGCCCGATAAGAAATACAGGAAACTTTCCTGTAATATCAAGCAATGCCGAGAGATCCAGAAGATATTCCGCGATGCTGTACATTGCTCCTGGGGCCCAACTGCTGTCCCCATGTCCGCGAAGATCAGGCGCCAGGACATGGAAATCTTTTTGGAAAGTCTCAACGATACGATCCCAGCTCCGAGCATGGTCCATGCCGCCATGAACGAAAATCATGTTTGGCTTTTCATAATTCCCCCAGTCCCAGAAATGCAACTTAAGCCTGTGTGAATAGTAAAACTGTGAAGTAGGTTCCGTGGTCATTTTCCCCCTAATTTAAAGATTGTAACGCTGGCTTTTCGACATGAATTTTGGCATAGCAGGTTTCTATATATCAAAACGATCGGGGCAGTATCCCTGGCTCTTATTCTGAGTTCTTCCATCTTCAGGACAATCCGCGCCTAGAGCATCGGCGGAGCCGGTCCATAATAGCGATTCCCAGGCCTTTTTCCGGTACCGGCCGGGCAATTATCCTGTCCAATTTCATCCGGTCCAGGCGGTGTAATGAACGAAAAAGGTTTGCGGCAGCTTCACGCATATTCCCGGAATTGGACAACGTTTCAACCACTTCAAATTTATGGGGATATCCAGGCGGGCTAAAGCATAACAAACCTACCCTTTCTGTCGGCTTTATTTCTTCCCGGTTTTCTTCGATAATATCCATTGGAGTATGAGTTGCGTAATGCCGCTCCATCTGGCCTGGAGCTTTAGGTAGAGTAAAAACACCGTTCGCAATGTCCATGGAACCCAGTAAAGCTGACAGGTTTTCAATCGAAGTCCCGCCTGGTCTCAGAATACATGGAGTGCCGCCTGAAAGGGAAAGGATTGTGGATTCCAGCCCGATAGTGCAGGACCCTCCATCGAGAATCCAATCCACTTTATCTGAAAGGTACTCGGCGACATGTTGCGCTTCCGTTGGACTGACGCAGCCGAAAAGATTGGCGCTGGGGGCTGCAATAGCACACCCTGATGCCCTTATTAAATCCAGGGCTGCAGGATGTGCAGGAATTCGTATTGCTACCGTATCCAGCCCCGCGGTCACGATAGCGGGGACCTTTTCTTTCTTAGGTACAACAATGGTTAGAGGGCCCGGCCAGAATTTTTCCATGAGTATATGAGCCTTTTGAGGAAAAACGCCGTAGTACTCAGCCATATCTCTGTCGGCGACGTGGACGATTAGGGGATCGATACGTGGCCTCGCTTTTACTTCAAAAATTCTTGCAACCGCAATTGGATTTTCTGCATCGGCACCCAGACCGTATACGGTCTCAGTTGGGAAAGCTACAAGA
>JARRLM010000438.1:0-4131 GCA_037386985.1 Acidobacteriota bacterium
CCGATCGGGGCCGACGTCAACTGGGCGGCCGGCGCCTGTTCCAGTTGGACTCCAGCTGCCTTTGCTTCTTCCTCCGTCAGGAATCGAGACGCCAGATATCGAAAAATATAATCCATGATCGACTTCGCGTACGGCACCTGAGGATTGTTTGTGAAGCCGGAGGGCTCGAAGCGTGTGTGGGTGAACTTGTCCACCAGTACCTGGAGCGGCACGCCATACTGGAGCGCCATCGAACAGGAGGTCGCGAAGCTATCCATTACACCGGAAAGAGTGGACCCCTCTTTTGCCATCACAATGAAGATCTCTCCTGGAGTACCGTCTTCGTACATGCCGACAGTAAGGTACCCCTCGTGACCCGCTACGCTGAACTTGTGGGTCAACGCATGGCGCTCGGCGGGCAGGTGTCGGCGGACGGGGCGGTTCTGCGCCTTCCGGTCGCCGTCCTCGTCGCTGGTCGATAGAGGCTGTGTTCTCTTTGACCCATCCCTGTAAATTGCAACAGCCTTCAGGCCAAGACGCCAACCTTCTATGTAGGTATCGGATATTTCTTCCGGTGTTGCCGTGGCGGGCAGGTTGACAGTCTTGGAGATCGCACCCGATATGAAGGGCTGCACCGCGCCCATCATCTTGAGATGTCCCATGTAGGCGATGGAACGTTCTCCCGTGGTGGATTTGAAAGCGCAGTCAAAGACCGGCAAATGCTCCTCACGCATTGCGGGCGCGCCTTCAATCGTGCCGTTCTCGTCGATGTAGCCGACAATCGCCTTCACCTGGGAATCGTCATAGCCGAGCCGCTCCAGTGCAAGAGGCACCGTATTGTTCACGATCCGAATAGTCCCGCCGCCGACCAGCTTCTTGTATTTGACTAGTGCCAGATCCGGTTCCACACCCGTCGTGTCGCAGTCCATCATGAAGCCGATCGTACCGGTCGGGGCCAGGACGCTAGCTTGCGCATTACGATAGCCCGTTCTCTCGCCGTGGTTCACAGCAGATTCCGGTCAGCTCGAAAAATTTCGGCCATCCGATCCTCTCGATCCATTCACCCACACGTTCAAATTTCTTCGCGTTCTTGGCATATACATCGACGATATTCACAACCGCTTCAACCACTTCGGGCCAGCGCGGCGGATTGTTTGGTATAAAGGGAACGGCAAGCTTGCTGAACTTGGGAGCCGTACGTGCGTTGCTCACCTTCCCTCCGACCCAGATGGACAGACCATCGCTTTCAGCGTCGCTGAGCGGCATGGCCGGGCAGACCGTGTAGCAGTTGCCGCAGAACATGCACTGCTCCTCGACAACATCAACGACTTTGCCTTCAGTTCCGGGCCGAATGGCGCCGGTCGGGCAGGAAGAAATCAGGGTCGGGACCTCGCATACCTTTGGAACCAGTTCCTGATTGGTCTTGGGCGGCTTCGTGTGGACACCCAGGATGGCGATATCGGAGCAGTGCACGGCGCCGCACATATTGAGACAGCAGGCCAGAGCGATGCGAAGCTTTGCCGGTAAATTCTCATTTGTAAAGCGATCGCACAGAGCATCCATGACGCACTTGACAATACCGGAAGCGTCCGTTGCAGCAGAGTGACAGTGAACCCATCCCTGGGTATGGACGATATTGCTGATGGCGTTATTCGTCCCGCCTACGGGATATCCGGCCTTCTGCAGTTCCTCCTTCAAAGGGGCCACGTTATCCGCCTTCTCGGTCAGAAACTCTACGTTGTTGCGGCTCGTGAAACGAAGGTATCCATCGCAGTACTTATCCGCGAGATCTGCAAAAAAGCGAATCGTCTGAATGCTGAGCAAACGCGGAGATGCACATCGGACGGAATAAATTTTGTCGCCGGATTCGGAAGTGTGACAAAGAACCCCGGGTTCCAGGGTATCGTGGAACTTCCACTGCCCGTAGTTCTTTTTGATCACAGGATGAAGAAACTGCTCGTAATTCGGCGGCCCTATATCGGTAATTCTTTTGCTAACTTCAGCCATATTATTATCTCCTTATCGTTTACTAAGCTATTCTTCTTCCTCTTCCTTGAAGAATATGTACGGGTTGTCTCTCGGAGCCGTGATCATTTCCGGTATCGGATCGAGTCCTATCGCGTCGAGGAAATTGGCCATTCCGACGCGCTGGATCAGCTCGCCCACCCGTTCGCGGTTGTTGCCGTACTCATCCCAGAAATCCCAAACACGGCTGATGAGCTCTTTGGCTGTCTCAAGAATTT
This sequence comes from Acidobacteriota bacterium, assembly GCA_037386985.1. Classification (GTDB taxonomy): domain Bacteria; phylum Acidobacteriota; class UBA6911; order UBA6911; family UBA6911; genus UBA6911. The sequence goes on from JARRLM010000438.1 coordinate 2,223, forward strand.
CATCCGCTGGTACAAAAGGTACCAAAACCGATGAGAGCAATGCGCCCTGAAGAATCGGGGCTTTGGCGCCCAGAAGGAAGGCGGCGCCTTTTTCCTTGCCCGGCCGCAGCGCTTTCGACATTACGTTGATGCAGTGCATGCAGTGCACGCACTCCGCGTTGTTGATCGTAAGTTTGGAGCCGTCCCAATCCATGCATTTGGTGGGGCAGCGGTCACAGACATCCTTCTGGATATCCAGGCCCTTGGCCGCATACTCGGCAACTGCGGCATCGTCCTGCTGGATGTTGTCTTTCCACGTTCCGATTATCGAAAGGTCCGCGCGTGCAATGGAGGCAACGCAGTCGTTGGGACAGCCGGAACATTTAACCTTAAATTTGTAGGGAAATGGCGGACGATGCAATTCATCCTGATATTCGTGTGTAATCTCATTACACACCATCATCGTATCGTAATTCGCCCACTCGCAACGTGCCTGTCCAACACAACAGGAAGGCGTCCGCATGCAAGATCCTGAACCGCCCAGGTCAAATCCGGCTGCCGTCAGTGCCGCAAATGCAGGTTCCAGTTCGTCCGTCTTGGTGCCCAGAAATACGATATCTCCAGTGGATCCGTGCATATTGGTCAATCCGGAACCGTGTTTTTCCCAGATATCGCACAGGGTTCGGAGAGCCTTGCTGGTATAAAACCATCCGGAAGGTTGATTGATGCGCAGCGTGTGGAAGTGCGCCACATTGGGAAACTGTTCGGGAATATCGCTGTAACGACCGATCACACCCCCGCCGTATCCCATGACGCCTACAATGCCGCCGTGCTTCCAAATCTTGATCTCCTTTACAAAACTCGGCCATGGCCCGCTTTCGAGCTGGTCGAGTAATTCGGTTTTTCTATTTCCATTGTCGGCCATGTTTTCTCCTGAAGTTATATTAATGATTCAAGCATCACTACTTTTACACCGTTCACTACATACCCTTATAGGGATTGGGTCCAATCTCTCGTATCTGTTCCGTAAACTCATTGATAAGAGCGGCTAGCTTTTCGGGTTCGTTAATGGAAAGCTGGGTTAATTTCAGTCTTTCCGATTCCAACTGAAGGCGTTGAAGCGTTTCTTTAACATTCTCCATCCGCCGGTCGGCCAACTCACTGCCTTTGATGAAATGGCACTGGTAGTCATCGCCGAACTTACAGCCGATGAGCAGGATCCCGTCGAATCCGCCAGATAAGGCATCCGCGATCCAGACAATATTCATGGATCCCAGGCATCTTAAGGGAATTACCCTCACGCTTGGGTCATATTTCAACCGACGCAACCCGGCAATGTCAAGTGCAGGATAGGCGTCGTTTTCACACATAAATACAAGAATCCGGGGTTTTTCTTCCTCTTCATCCGGGATTTCGATCGTCTTGATCATTGAGGCGATCATATCGATGGAGTAATTCTTGAAAGAAACAATACGTTCGGGACAGGCTCCTAGGCAGACACCACATCTGCGGCAGCGATAGGGATTGGGCTTGGGAGTGCCTTTTTCATCTTCGTCCAACGATCCGAACGGGCACTCTTCCGTACAACGTTTGCATTGGGTGCATCTCTGGAGGAAAAAGTCGGGGAAAGACATATCCCCCGCCCTGGGATGCACGGCTTGACCTTGTGTAGCAAGCTCCATACTCTGGATCGATTTCATCGTGGCCCCAAGCGCATCTTCCATTGCATGGGTGGAATCCATGGGAGCACGTACCGCGCCTGCGGTATAGATTGCAGTACGGCGCGTTTCGTATGGGAAGCACACAAAGTGGGAATCCGGGAATCCATATCGAAGAGCCGGCAAGTCCGGCCCCTGGCGATAGGTCAGATGCAATATCTCAGTTCCCTTGTGGCACTGAAGCTCCTTTGCTTTCTGGGCGGCTTCCTTTC
>JARRLM010000439.1:0-4053 GCA_037386985.1 Acidobacteriota bacterium
AAAAAGCCGTGGAACTCTCTGATATCGCATTCGTCGTGAATCCTTATGATGAATTCGCTGTGGAAGAGGCATTGAAGATAAAAGAAGCAAAGGGAGGTGAGGTGATCGTAGTCAGTGCGGGTACCGAACAGTCGACGGCAGGTTTGAGGACCTGTCTTGCGATGGGAGCTGATTCCGCGGTTTTAATATCCGATCCACTTTTTAACGACGCCGACTCCTATTTAACCGGAAAGGCGCTGGCCTCCGTTTGTCGTGAGCTTCAACCCGACTTGATACTTTTTGGGAAACATGCAATAGGGGTGGACAACGGTCAGGTGCCCGCTGTGGTCGCGGAAAGCCTGGACTTGCCTCAAGCGTCTGTTGTTACCAAACTTGAAGTGCAGGATACGAGCTTCCGTGCGGAGAGAGATATTGAAGGGGCGCATGAGATCATCGAAGGAAGCCTGCCTGCGGTCATTACCGCGCAGAAGGGCCTGAACGTGCCTCGCTATGCTTCTCTGAAGGGGATCATGGCTGCCAAGAAGAAGGAGATTAAAGTACAAACCCTGGATTCCCTGGGTTTGATGGAGGAAGAAATGAAACCTCGAATCTCCATCGAGAAAGTTGAGTTGCCTCCTTCGCGTCCGCCCATTTAAATCCGTTATCATGTTAAGAATCACGTAATAAGGAGGAATGATGGCTCAGGGAGTCATGGTCTTCATCGAAGAGCGGGAAGGCAAAGTTAAGAAGACGTCGCTTGAGGCTTTGTCTGCAGGGCGAAAACTGGCGGATCAGTTGCAGGAACCTGTCACGGCCATTCGGCTGAGCGAAGGGGATCCATCCGAAAATCTTGCTCACTTCGGAGCGGATAAGATACTGTGTGCACAACATGAGCTTTTAGCCGCATACTCTGCGGAAGGTTATTGTGCCGCTGTTACGGAAGCGGCGCGGCAAATAGAGCCGAGATTTATTTTAAGTTCTGCCAGCGCCATGGGACGGGATTTCATGCCCCGTGTCGCCGCTCGCCTCAATGTCGGGTTAGCTCAGGACTGCATTGCTGCGGAAATTGTCGACGATAAACAATTGGAATGTGTTCGCCCTATATACGCCGGTAAGGCCTATACGAAGGTGAAGCTGCTTATGACACCGGCGATTGCAACTTTGAGGCCGAATGTTTTCCAGGTTGGCGCGGGAGATACGGCCCGAAAGGCCGAAACTGTTTCCTTCAGTCCGGACTTGAATTCGGGAAAAATCCGTGCATTCGTTAAAGAAACGAAAATATCAGAAGGTCAAAAGATGGAACTAACTGAAGCGAATATCATCGTTTCAGGCGGCAGAGGGATGAAAGGTCCCGAGAATTTCACGATCGTACAAGAATTGGCGGATGTTCTCGGCGGCGCAACAGGTGCTTCCAGATCTGCCGTGGATGCAGGGTGGATCGATCAACAACATCAGGTCGGACAGACAGGTAAGACCGTTTCACCCTCCCTGTATGTTGCTTGCGGCATAAGCGGAGCTATCCAGCATCTGGCGGGAATGTCTTCTTCAAAATTTATTGTCGCCATTAATAAAGATCCTGAAGCTCCTATTTTTAATGTAGCCGACTACGGTATTGTCGGAGATCTTTTTGAGGTCGTTCCGGCGTTGACCCAGGCTATAAAGAATCAGAAGGCTTAACAGCCCGTATTTCTTGCAAAGTTATGCCCATGGATTCATTCAGATAAATTCCGGCTCGATTTAAATAGCCCGCGTTTCTTGTCTCTTTTTCAGTGCAGCCTTCCTATGCTGCGGTAGAAAATTGGTGAGAAATGCGGGCTATTGTGTTATTGGATTTGTATATTTTCAATAAAAGAGTGGATCGTTCCATATGGTCAACTTGGAAAAACTGGGAAAAGGATGGGACCGACAGCAGAGGAAACCGTTGTTGAGGCTGCTGGAGAGTTTTCGCAGCGAACTCTCATGGCGTGATGCTATTGTCGGATTCTGCGCAGCTATCGTCTTATCGGCGATTCTTGCAGGCTTCCGGCATCAGGTGATTCCGGAATTCCAAGTTGATCAAATCGCAAACCAAGATGTCCGGGTCTCAAAAGATGCCCAATACATCGATAGCGTAGCAACAGAAATCAAACGCGCGGAAGCTGTCGCAAAGGTTCCCAAGGTATACCATCTGGATCAAAACCTCATCTCCGAACGAAAAAATATCATCAGTAGAGTATTTTCCGACTCCCGGAAACTTTTGTCCGAAAATAATCTGACATCGCAAAAGGGAATCGATTCCGATATTGAGCTCGATCTTGCCAATGAATTGAAGATACGTTTAGGAGATACCTTTCCTGTCGAGCTTCTACCGATTCTGTTGCGGGAACGCTTTAATATCGCTCTCGAGGAAAGAATTCTCAACGCCCTCGATGCTGTTTTGCAGGAGGGAATCCTGGAAGATGCGGAACCGTCGGCGAAAGGGCAAGGAATAAGTATTGTTATTCAGGAGAGTTCTTTTCCCTTCGAGAGCCACCTTACAGATTCAAATCATGTTCGCGATCTTGCAGAAGCAAAAGAGTACCTGCGCCAGTTCGATCTGGGCTTGCAGCAATTGACGAAGGGAGAGAAAGAAACAATATTTCGCTACCTTGAAACAATGCTGGTGCCTACTCTTGTTTATGACGCCGAAGAGACAGGAAAAAACCGCGATTTAGCGCGCTCACAAGTGCCGAATGTGGAAGTGAAAATCGAGCGTGGTCAGATGTTGGTACAATACGGCGAAACTATTACTGCCGACACGTTGAGGACGCTGGATATCCTGAGAGACTTGTGGAAGCCTTCCTCCACTTTTTTGCAGGGAATGGGATATTTTTTATTTATTTCAATTCTGCTCTATTCTCTATGGCGTTATTTGGTTTATTTTCAGTTGCGACATGAAAAAATCAGAAAACATGCAACTCTCATTATCATCATTATTACTTCGGAGCTTGTAATCATCCGTCTTGCAACAGTTCTCGCAGACATTCTTGATGAAAGATTCCATCGTTTTCAAGATCCCGCCACTTTGTATTTCGCCATCCCTTTTGCGCTTGGACCGCTTTTGGTTACACTTCTTATCGATACAAAACTAGGGATAATTTCCTCTGTTTTCCTTGCAACGTTAACGGGGCTTTTTTACGGCAATATCGACACCGCAGTGTATTTGATCATGGGGAGCCTTGTCGGCATTTACGGCATCCGAAAATATAAGGATCGTGTGTCTATCCTGAAGGTAGGATTTGCAATAGGAATATTGAATTGTATCTGTCTGGCCGGATTGAATATCCTGCAGCAGAATCCCGTCAGTCTTTCTGCCGGCTTCGACCTCGTCGCTGCGGCTTTCTTGAGCGGTATATTGGCTTCCACAATTGCCTCCATGATGCTGCCTGTGCTGGAGTTCTTTTTCAAGATTGTGACGGATATTCGATTGTTGGAGTTATCCAATCTCAATGCTCCCATACTGCGTCGTTTATCGGTCGAAGCTCCCGGTACCTACCATCATAGTCTGATGGTCGCAACACTGGCTGAGGTTGCCGCAGAGTCAATCGGAGCGAACTCCCTGCTGACTCGCGTCTCCGCCTACTACCACGATATTGGAAAGATATTGAAACCGGAATATTTTGTGGAGAATCAATCCCTTCGCAGCATCACGGCACCCGTATGATGAGTTATTTTTTCCGGAAAGCCAGAGAAACTGCTCATTTTAAAAATAGTGATGTTTCTGATGCTGATTTTCGTTATTCCGGACCGAAACCCCAGAGTAAGGAAGCCGCCATCATGATGATGGCCGACTCTGTCGAAGCTGCTTCACGCACCCTATCCGATCCAAATCCTTCGCAGATACAGGGAATGATTGACCGGCTGGTGGACGGGATCGTTGAGGAAGATCAATTCGATGAATGCGATATTACCCTTCGTGATGTTAGGCTTGTTAAAGAGAGTTTTTTCAAGATTTTGACCGGGATATTTCACAGGCGCATCGACTATCCGGATTATGACTTCAAAAGTGCCAACCCGAAAACCGTGGGAACTGCTGACAAGAATCCAGGTTCGAAA
>JARRLM010000440.1:0-3036 GCA_037386985.1 Acidobacteriota bacterium
TGTAATACAGCGAGTAATATATGAACAGAACGCCCGTCAAAGGGAGAACCAGGTAAACGAATCCCATGGGGATACCCATCACGGGGGAAATCTGCTTCAGCGTAAATGTCAGGTTCACCAGGCGCCATCCTCCGATGACGAGAACGAACAGGGCGAAGAAGAACACCGTCCCGGCGATCAGGATTTCAGATATCTTTCGTTTGACTCCCGAAAGCCCGGAAGTTAAGACGTCGATGCCGAGATGTGCCTTGACGTAGTAGGCATAACTGGCGCCCAGCAGGCCGATCCATATAAGGAGAAATCCCGCCAGTTCCTCGGTAAAACCGCTCGGATCTCGAAGGATAAATCGGGTAAATACCTGCCAGGTGACGTCCAGAACCATCGCTGCCATTAAAAATATCAGAACTGCAGACAGGATGCGCGTGATACGGTCGGTCCATTTCTTCATAATCGAATCCCGGTTCATTTAGTATCTTTGATATCCTGGATCAAACCATAGAGGGGCGTGCCTTTATACGAATCATGCATGGACTCGACCGCTTCAAGAAACGGCCGTTTATCCGGGTACAGAATATCAACACCGGCTTCCCGGACCGCATCCAGCGATTCCCGGACGGACTCCTTCCAGAGCTCTTTCTGGTGTTCGACCGAGTCGTCCACAGCCTTCTGCAGCCACTGCTGTTCCTGTTCGCTCAAGCTTTCCCATACGATAGTGCTCATCAGCAGAATGTCGGGTACGGACGTGTGCTCATCGATGCTGTAATATTTGCAGACTTCGTAATGGCGCGAGAGATAAAAACTGGGCGCGTTGTTCTCCGCTCCATCAACCACACCCTGCTGCAGAGAGGTATACAGTTCCCCCCAGGGTATGGGCGTCGGCGAGCCGCCTAGAGCTTCAATCATATTCACAGCCGTAATGCTTTTCATGACCCGGATCTTCATCCCCTTCAGGTCTCTGGGCGTGATGATGGGCCGGTCTTTGGTATAAAAACTTCTCGAACCTGCATCGTAGTAGCACATGCCCCGAAGAAAAAAAGATTCGCCGGAGAGCAGCAGTTGCTTGCCGATCGGCCCGTTCAGGACTTTCCATCGATGCTCGCTGTCCCGGAATACGTAGGGAATCCCGAAGATCTTCATTTCCGGGACAAAAGCCTCCAGAGGAGCCGTGGACACTTTTGTCATCGCCAGGCTCCCAATCTGCAGCAGCTCGATCAATTCCCTTTCGTTGCCCAGCTGCCCGCTTGGATAGATATCGACCCGCATCCTGCCGCCGGAGTATTCATCCACCTTCCGGGCCATGAAAACCATACCCTTGTGAACGGGATGGGTGGTATCGAGGGCGTGCGCCAGTTTTACAACCGTTACTTCTTTCTCACCGCCGCAGCCGGTTGTCAGCGCCAAAACAGCCACAAGAAATAAGCCGGCCCTGCAAGTATTTTTCCGCTTCACCATCAGCGTTATTCCCGCTTGATAAGCTATTGTTTCATGAACAGCCCCTGGCTCTCCCGCAGCGGCCCGCGTTCCTGCGGTCGGGCCGAAGACGATGCACTCGGCAATATTACAGTTGAGACGGGGATACAGACAAAAAAGATCCCGCCGGTAAAGGCAATAAAAGAAAATGGACGACTATCGACATGCTCAGAATCGTACTCATGATATTATTAAAGCGGCGGTGGCTTTCAATGTCCCGATCTATTTACGTAACGACACGTTGAGGTTACCATACATATTGTTTTTATGCTTCTCTGAATCCGGCGGTTGCATGAAGCGAATACCCGGATACTCGGAAAGGACTTTGATTTGAAAACAGTATTTGTCGGTGGAGGGCACGGGTGTCGAGCGGTTTTGGATATGGTTGTACAAAACCGTCTGGCCGTACTCAGCCCTCAGGTGCTCGGGGTAGTGGATCTGAATCCAGAAGCTCCCGGCATGGTGTTTGCGCGCAGACAGGGCTGGCCGACATTTACGACAATCGAAGAAGCATTGAACCAGGAAGACCTGGAACTGGTCGTTGAAGTCACCGGCATCAACGAGGTTCTCGAAGAGGTGACCCGATTGGTTGGAAGCCGGGCCCGGGTCATGGACCACCAGTTGGCCAGGGTCTTCTGGGACCTCGACGAAATGGCCCAGAACCTGCGCCATGAACTTCAGAAAAAAACCGAGCTCGAAGCGGAATTGCGCGAAGACCGGCGCAGCCTGCAGGAGCTGCTGGACAGCCTGCCCGATTCAGTGATGGTGCTCGATGAGGCCGGCAGGGTCGAACGGGTCAACCAGCGGTTTGAGGAGATCACCGGACTTGAAAGCGCCAGCGTGATGGATCAGAAATGCTCTGATTTATGCCGGGCGATAGGCACATGCCAGACAAACGGGGAGATCTGCCCCAGCGCTCGCGTATACGAGACGGGCCGGCCGATCACAGTAGTCCAGCGAAGCAGCTGCATTATCGGCCTCGATCCGGAAAAAGAGTGTTATTACCAAACTATCGCCAACCCCATCCGGTCCAAAAAAGGAGAACTCAACGTAGTCATTACCTCCAGGGAAGTCACAGAACAGATTCGTCTGGCCCGGGAAACCGAAGAGCTGGCACGCCGGGCCGACCAGATACTCAATACGGTCCACGGAATTATTACCATTACCGACTTGAACGGTCATCTACTCTTCATGAATCCCAGCGCCGAAGCCTTCTTTGAGATCTCGGCCAAAGAGGCTGCCGGCAGAATCATTGACTCCCTGCTTCCCGAGGACGGCGCTAAAATTGTCCGGCAGAACGACCAGTCCATTGTCCGGGAAGGCGGACATTTAAGCCACGAAGAAGTATTGATGATAAAGGGCAAAGAACAGATCCTGATCACCGAGCGGATTTTGCTTTACGATTATAAAAATGATCCGATCGCCATCTGCCGCGTCGCCCGGAACGTCACTGAGCCCCGTCTCCTGCAGAGAGAACTTCTGGAGTCTGAAAAACACGCAGCCGTAGGCAAACTGGCTGCCGGAGTTGCGCACGAACTGAACAATCCCATCACCGGCATTCTTACC
>JARRLM010000441.1:0-3036 GCA_037386985.1 Acidobacteriota bacterium
AGCCTGCGCTCTCTTGTGGACCTTGTCTATGCCTGTCAGATTGCCGCTATGGATCCCCTTATAGAGGTCTTCCTTGTATTTCTTCGCCTTCTCCGTTAATTCCCCACCCATCATCTCAGCCGCAGCAAAGTAGTCGTGAGCCTTTTCCGCTAGCTCATCCGCGACAACCTTATCGTGTGTCTTTTCCGCCTCGGAAAGCCTCCAGTAGCACTGCCCGATGTAGTAGAAACCATCCTGGTATTTTTCGTTTTTGAGGGCATTTTTGAAAGATGCGACAGCTTCCTGATATTTTCCTTCCTCGTAGAGTTTCAGGCCGATGAGGTGGTAGCAGCTCCGACGAATCTGGCGAAATTTCTTCTGTGTTTCAGCGTCCGGCTTTTCGGCGGCATCGAGTGCTTTCAGTGTCTGTTCGGCATAGGAACTTGCTTTGGCAATGTCTTTTTTATCCAGGTATCTTTGTACGAGGTTGAAGCGAAGGGTATAGTCGACACTGTATTCTGGATATGTAAAAACTATTTCACACCATTCGACGTACTTTTCGAAATTCCCCATTTCGTCGTAAATCTGGGCTATAAGCAACGCCCGATCTACTGTAGGTTCTTTTTCATAAATCTTCTGCAGATATTTAAGGCTTTTTTCGTTGTCCTTGAGCTTGATGGCCGCACTTGCCGCAAAACCGAGAGTCCGGAGGTCGTCGGGATTGCGCTCCAGCCATTTTTCAGACAGTACTTCGAGTTCCTGGTATTTCTCATCCTGGACGCAGGAAAAGAACAACTGGTTATAGGCATCCACAACGTATGACTCAAAATCCTTTGAATTCGGGTACTTCTCCAGAAACTCGATCAGCATATCGCCGCGTTTTAATGGGTCCGGTTCCTCGGTTGCAGCTGTATACGCGTTGTACTGCTCCATGTAGGCTTCATACTCTTCTTCGGTTTGCGCCTCCACTTCCTCCTGAAACAGAGCAAAGGCGGAAGCCCCCGGAATCAACAGTACTGTTAATGTAAATACGATTAGTATAAAACTAATTTTATAGCGGCATTTCATGGATTGCCCGTCCCCCTTTGATTTGTTTCAGTGCCAAAATAAATTTTAAGGGATTATAGATGTTAAAATCAACAATATAAGCGGTATTGCATATGGAGAATCCAGATTGACAAGCAGGGATCGGTTGTGGAACCAACTTTCTGATATGAATAACAATTTAATCGTGGAATCCCTGATTTATTCCCGGAATATGGTATTATGCCGCGTAAATGTAATGAGTAGAAGTGTTTAAACCTCTGATCAACGACGGAGTCAAAGTGCTGTATGGAAAAAAGGGGAAGGTTTCAAGACGGTGAACCGGAAGCAACAACCGCAGATCCATCTATGGATGCAGCGCCCTCTCTGAATTTTGTCCAGACCATTGTGAGTGAGGATCTTAAGATTCATAAAAACGGAGGACGCGTTGCGACCAGGTTCCCGCCGGAGCCCAACGGTTACCTGCATATCGGTCATGCGAAATCCATATGCCTGAATTTCGGTATCGCAGCCGAATTCGGCGGGGCCTGCAACCTGCGCTTCGACGATACAAATCCCGCCAAGGAAGAAATCGAGTACGTAGAAGCAATCAAGGAAGACGTACGGTGGCTCGGATTCGACTGGGAAGAGAGACTTTACTATGCTTCAGACTATTTTGATCAGCTTTACGAGTATGCCGTACGGCTGATTAAAATGGGGAAAGCATATGTGGACGATCTCAGTTCGGAGGAGATCAGATCCTATCGGGGAACCTTAAAAGCGCCCGGCAAGGACAGTCCCTGGCGCGACCGGCCGGTCGAAGAAAATCTCGAGCTTTTCGAAGGAATGCGCGCGGGACGGTACGAAGACGGTTCTCGTGTCCTGCGGGCCAAGATCGATATGGCTTCCCCGAATCTGAATATGCGGGATCCGGTTCTTTGCCGTATCCGCCGCGCCGCGCATCACCGTACCGAAGAACGCTGGTGCATCTATCCGATGTACGATTTTGCACACTCGCTTTCGGATTCGATTGAGCGGATTACGCATTCCATCTGTACCCTCGAGTTTGAGGATCACCGGCCTCTTTATGATTGGTTCCAGAATATTCTTCAGGTTGAACTAAAGTCCCGGCAGATTGAATTCGCGCGTCTCAATCTTAATTACACCGTTATGAGCAAACGGAAGCTGCTCGAGCTGGTCCAGGGCGGATATGTCCAGGGATGGGACGATCCGCGCATGCCGACAATCTGCGGGTTGAGGCGGCGAGGGTATACCCCGCAGGCGATCCGCACTTTCTGTGACCGTATCGGTGTCGCGAAAAGGAATAACGTTGTTGATGTCGCACTGCTGGAACACACACTGCGTGAAGATCTCAACAAACGGTCCCCGCGTGTTCTGTGTGTTTTGCGGCCGGTGAAGCTCGTTATCGACAATTATCCGGAAGGCGGCACTGAAGAGCTCGAAGCGGTCAACAACCCTGAAGACGCTTCGGCAGGAACCCGTAGGATCTTGTTTTCCAGAGAGCTGTATATCGAGCGGGATGATTTTATGGAGGAACCGCCGAAAAAGTTCTTCCGCCTTGCGCCGGGCCGTACGGTGCGCCTGAGGTATGCCTATTGTATAACCTGCACGGGGATCGTGAAGGACGAACAGACAGGGGAAATTCGGGAAATCCATTGTCAATACCATCCCGGTTCATTGGATACAACGCCTGAAGGCATCAAGGTCAAGGCGACGATCCATTGGTTGTCCGCGGCTTTTTCGAAGACGGCTGAAGTACGGCTCTACGATCGCCTGTTTTCGGTTGAGAATCCAGAGCAAGTGGAGGAAGGCCGGGATTTCAAATCCAATCTGAATCCGAATTCGCTCGAGGTTGTCCGTTCGTGCCGGATTGAGCCGGGCCTTTCCGAGACAAATGTCGGGGATCTGTACCAGTTTGAAAGGCTGGGATATTTCTGTGTGGATCAGGACTCCCGCCCCGGAGCTGCTGTGTTCAACCGGACGGTTACACTGCGGGATGCATGGGCGAAGATT
>JARRLM010000442.1:0-5153 GCA_037386985.1 Acidobacteriota bacterium
ATTTTACAGCTTCCCGAATTTTGGTGTGAAGTTCTTCCAGGCTTTCAGCTTCGGTAAATATTGAAGCCTCCAAGGCTCTGGCGATATAACCGCCCTCGGGAGCTTCCTCAGCTACGAAGATTATCTCGCTCATTTCGCCTCACGAACTTAGCATATCAAAAAGCTTAAAAAACATAAAGGAATTGGAACCTGAATTGGAATGTGTGTATGTATATACGTGTGTACGTTAAAGGTATGTTCATTTAAAATATGGTTGCCTCTCTCGCCCTTTCAGGGCTCTGTTCCTGTTTCTATGTTTTCCGGGGGTTTTCACCCCCGGCTATTGTTCCTTCACCCCTTCGGGGTTTGTATCGTGATCAATCTTCATCCAGAGGGCTTCAGGCTGTGCATCCGGTCATTGTTCCCTCGCCCCTTGCGGGGGCTCGGTATCGGGATCGCAGTCGGGAGTCGCAGTCGCTTTCGATATCGACCCCGATAGCGATAGCGATTTCGAAACAGCCGACCCGATAAATTATCTAAAGGTCGTTTATACTGTAAGGCGCAAGCAAGCTTGCGCACTCCAAATTAAAAATCTATCATTCAATGAGGCTGACTCGTTTTGAGACAGTCTCTTACACCCCTGGAAAGATAGCGTATATATCAAGCCCCGGTAGGGGGGACAGACACCCAATCAAGTCAATTCCTTGATCCTTAAAAATTTCCGGACCATGGGATCGTCCGCTTTTCGCTCTTCCCGCTGCACGCGGTCTTTGCCGCAAATTGTCACATAATCGCAATACTCGCAATGGCCTGAAGGGCGCAGCATGCCGGAAGTGCGCGCCGGAAACGCTCCGGATTGGATACCGTCGCCGATTATCTCAAGCACTTCCGGCAGCCGGCCGGCTGCCCGCTCCAAATCTTCGCGCGTAAAGGCGCACTGGGCGATCTGTGCGTCCCGGGGCTGCAGATGCAGGTATTCGCCCTCGACCGACTCGACAGACCCGAACCCATGCGTGAATTTCCCTTCATGGAAGGAGGCAGCGTACCGGTCTTGTAATCGACAACGCGCGCCCTCTTTCCATCTGAAGAAAGATCGACCCGATCGATTCTCCCCCGGAAATCATAGCGATGCTTCCCGGCCTGAACGCGATACACAGGGAATCGTTGCTCCTGGGTGAATTCACCGAATACAATTTCCAGTTGGGAGGGAAGCAGGCCTTCCCGCACTCTACTCTTTTCAAATACCAGCCAGTTGCAGAGCATGGCCAACAGGGTATCGCATTCGATCTCCCACAGGAGGTCAGCAATGCCGGCGGGCCGCGACTGCCTGAACGCCTCCTTCGCCAGCCCTTCCATCGAGCGCTGCAGTTCTTCATCGGGGGTCTGGACAAAAGCCTCTCCGGCATGCTCCCCCATAAAGCGTTCCAGGATGGAATGAACGATCAGGCCCCTCTCGAGAGGATCGATCGCCTCCACAGGTTCCGGCTCCTCCCACGATTCCAGCTCCAGTCCGTACTTCAGGAAGTAATAGTAGGGGCACTTGGCGTAAGACTCGATCCGGCTTGCGGAAACCTGGCCTTGTCGGGATCGCAATGTGGCTGCCATCCATTGCGCAAGGCGATTCTCACGAATATATCCATCGTACGGAGTCAGCCTGCGCTTCCAGCGCGCGCGATCATAGGCCAGTGGCCCGTTGAAGCGGAGCGGTTCCAGATCAGCCAGGGCGGACAGCGCCGATCGAGCCGTATATTTATCGGAAACGATAAGTCTGAGGCGGATCTCCCCCTCATCGACCGCAGCGTCGCCCGAAACCGGGGCCGGATTGTCCAGATTTACCGAACGGAATCCCGGAACGGTGTCCGGAGCCAGCGCGCGTATCGTTACGATATCTCCCTGGATTGCCGCTGCAGCCCGCATGAAAAACTGCGATGGAATACGCTCCCGGTCCGAGCTTTCTTCCAGCCGGGACGTCATCAGCACCAGTCGCTTCTCCGCAGAACGGGCCGACATATCAAACAGAAGCCGCTCTTCATCCAGGCGCTTTTTCTTGAGCGGAAGGTTTTCCAGGCATCGCCGCTCGGCATCGAGCAGCAGGGGATCCTGGCGCAGCTTTGCCGGAAAACGCCCTTCGTCCAGATCCGGAATGATCACCAGGGGAAACCTAAGACCACGCGCCGCGGTGGTGGACAGGATATTTACGCCGCTTTGCTGAAAGCGTCCCACAGGATGAGCAAGGGATTCGATCGACTGAAAGAGCGTGTTTTTCATCGTATCCAGTGAAACGGATCGATGGCCTAACCCCTGCAGATTTGCGATCTTGTCCAGCACGTCGGAAAATGAATGCCAGTCTTCGGATGCACTCAGAAGCGGTTCCAGACGCCGGCTGAGGAAATCGGCCCATTCCCTCCAGGAAAGAGCCTGCGGCCAGTCTGTAACAGCCTGCCGGAAATTCCTCCACCCGTTTTGAAGCGACCTCGCCGTCTCCACCAGTTTTGCCGCTGAGGCGGCAGACAGGGCGTCGTGCTCCTCGTCTTCATCTTCCCCAATCGCGTCATTCCGTTTTTCGGCTTTCTGAAATCTCTTGCCAGACTCTTCGACAACTGCATCGATTCCGGTATCCCAGCAGCGGATCCCGCCAAGGAAGCGGGAATCGTTGAGCAGAACCCTCCACGATTGAACATCCCATGAAGACGCGGACCGGTCCGGTTGCGATGCCGCCACCAGTTCCATGGCCGTCAAAATCGATTCCCTCGAGAAGGCATTCGATACCAGGTCCATAATGGCTGCAACGGCCCTCGATAGAAGGCGTTCCGCATAGCTTGCACCGCCATGCATGAAGTAGGGAATTCCCCGCAACCGGAACATTTCGCCCAGCACCGGGATGTCCGTTTCCGGCTGGCGAAGTATCACGGCCGCTTCATTGAATCCGCCTATTGTTCCGTCCCGAAGGGCCCTGACAATTTCCCGGACGACCTCCACCGCCGCCCTGGATTCTCCGGGCACAGACACAAGCGCATAGGAGCCGTCAGAAAAGAGCGCCTGATTCCGGTCCCGGGATTCCGGGGCCGGGATCAGGCCGAATCCCCTTGCCGCCAGGCGATCCAGTTCAGTATTTCGGCGAGATTCCGTCAGGGGAACCTGCTCCACTCCGAGATCGCGGGTACAGGCCTGCAGGAAGGACTGGGTGAAACCGGAAACCGCAGGGTCCACATACGGGATGAAATAGGTCATCTCAACCCCATCTTTCAATGCGGAAAGAAAGTTGGCCTGTTGCCCCGTTACATCGTAAACGCCGTAGACCAATATCTGCCGGATTCCCTGCCTCTGCGCGGCCCGGCTGCAAAAAGATATAGCGGCACGGAAATCGTCATCGACGTCTTGGAATGCGTACACCTTTTCCCGATACCTGCGGTACAGATCCGCCAGGGCTGCAAGGTGCCGGCGGCGGTTTTTCATTTCACGGTCGGATTCAAGGGCACGATCCAGCCTTTCCGGGGTTATATCCGCATCGCGAAGGTCCCGGAATGTCTCCAGCAGTGCGTCGCGAAATCCCGGGGAAGCGGACAGAGGCGCAAAAACTCCGGGGGTGCCGTCCGCAAGAATTTCTTCCAGGATGATTGATGTACCGAGATGCGGAATCCTGGGCTTATTCTGAGCGGGATGGGCGCCACCCGAGACCCGCCTTGCTAGATCGAGGAACGTGTGGAATCGCACATTCGCAAGGGCGGATCCGGTTCCGGCAAAACGGCGTTTCAGGTAGGTCGCCAGGATATTCGAACCGACCAGGACATTGATTTCAAGCAGGGGATCTTCGCGCTGGAGTTCTGAGACGAGGTCTATCCAGCGTTTTTCGAGCGCAGCAAACGAACCGGTGTAAATGCAGTGCCCCATATCAATAACTTTGCAGCGTGTAAACGTCGATAACGCAGAAGATTAAAGGAATTATATCAACGTTGAACGTGTAAACGTATTAATTTAAATCCTTTACCCCAAAAACAAGGATTTGAGGCGACAGTGAATACTTTTATAGAAGGTCTTTTAAATGCTTTTTAATGTCTTTACGGGTTCTATTTCATCCCCATAGGAACGACACGGTTTGATCATCATCAAAGTGGTTTTAACGTTCACACGAATTTTTATTTCAGATTCTGTCCGTACTCGTACCCACGATCGAATGCTTTCATATTCATGACTTCCGTCCCCTGGGGCACGGAGGCTTTGACGGCTTCCTGCACGGCTTCATAACCGACGAGACCGGTTACAGAGGTAAAGAAACCCACCATGACGATGTTGAGGATCATTTTGCGGCCCAGTTCTTCAGCAAGCCGCGTCGCGGGAATCCCGTACATTGTCATTCCGGGCTTCAGGTTCTTAGGCTCGACCAGATCTTTTTCGATTATAAGGGTGGCAGTGTCGGTTGTTTCAGGAAGAAATTTATTGCAGGCTTCCTGAGACATCGCCATGAGTATTTCCGGCTTGGTAACATACGGGTACATGACCCTGTCGTCGGAAACGATGACCTGGGCGCTGCAGGCGCTGCCGCGGGCTTCCGGACCAAAGCTCTGGGTCAGCGTAGCAAATTTGTTTTCATAAATGCTGGCGGCCCGCCCGATGATAATTCCCGCAAGAATGACCCCCTGTCCTCCAAATCCGCCGAACTTGATCTCGGTTGTGCTCATACTACCCCCTCGTATGGTTGGTGGGATGCTCCCATTCGAGCCGTCATTCTCGCGTTATACCGCTCAAGGTATGAAGGTCTCTCACGGTCGATGAATTTCCCGCACACAATTTTGCCCTGGAATTCCAGGCCGACCTCACGCGTATCCGCACTGTTTTTTACAACACTGTTTTCCTTGAAATACCGCATCATTTCCAGCCCGCCGCCAAGCTTGTTCCTTCGTCCGTAGAGGGTCGGGCAGGGGCTGAGAATTTCAACAAAGCTGAAACCCGATTTCTGGAGCGCCTCCTTCATAGCCTTTATAACCTGCCGTACGTGAAAGGTCGTCCACCGCGCTACGTAAACGGCTCCGGCGGATTCGGCCAGGTGCGGCAGATTGAACGGGTTTTCCGTATTTCCGTATGGAGTCGTAGAAGCGATAGCTTCAATCGGCGTAGTCGGGGTTACCTGTCCTCCTGTCATGCCATAGGTGAAGTTGTTGACGCATATGATCGTC
>JARRLM010000443.1:0-3399 GCA_037386985.1 Acidobacteriota bacterium
CCAAGCATCCGGCTCTGCCTGAGGTCCTATGACTTGGAATAGTTCTATTCGGTTTATCTTAATCTCTTAACCAAACCCTTATTATTCAATGTCCTGTTGTGGTGCGACCCCGGATTGCGCTATAGTGCCGCATAAGGTATGAATGGTGCACAATAATTAGGAATATTAGAGCTGCAGTCTACTTGGAAATCTTAAAGGTAGTATGCAAGATCTTCGTGATGTGCCTATGGCCTGGTCGACCCTGATAACATTTATCGTATATTTCCTGATTCTGACGGTGATCGGGCTCTATTTCTATCGAAAGAGTCGCAACCTCGAAGACTATCTGCTGGGCGGGCGCGGTATGGGTGCTTGGGTCACTGCACTGTCCGCACAGGCCAGCGATATGAGCGGGTGGCTGCTCATGGGCCTGCCGGGCGCCATCTATGTGTCGGGCCTTTCGGACAGCTGGATCGCCATAGGTCTGTTCATCGTACCGGAAATACAAACTCTATTACTCTGCCGTCCTTTTTCGAGGAACGGTTTGCAGATCCTACAGGACTGCTTCGCATTGTCTCTGCCTCCATTATTCTTGTCTTCTTTACTATTTATGCCTCAAGCGGGCTGGTGGCCGCCGGTCGATTATTCGAATCCACTTTTGATGTAAGCTATTCCACCGCTGTTCTAACGGGAGGGATCATCATTGTCCTGTATACGTTCCTGGGAGGGTTCCTGGCAGTCTGCTGGACGGACCTGTTTCAGGGACTGCTGATGATCCTGGCGCTGGTGATTGTCCCCGCGGTCGCCTTTCAGAATATCGGTGGAACGGACGCTATTATTGACGCTCTCGAAGCCAGGAATATGGCGAAGGGATTTATCCCCGAAGGGGTCGATGTTCCTCTGCTTGCGATTCTGTCAGCCATGGCCTGGGGATTGGGCTATTTCGGCCAGCCTCACATACTTACCCGTTTTATGGGCGTTCAGTCGATACGAAAGCTCAGAAGGTCCCGCATCATAGCCATTGTCTGGGTGGCAATCTCCCTGGCCGGTGCTGTGATAATCGGCATGATCGGCATCGGTATGTTCGAGTCGCTGGACATTGCCGGGAAAGAACAGGAAAAGGTCTTTATCTATATGATCCGGGATATGATGGGGCCCTGGCTCGGGGGCATTATGCTCGCTGCAGTCCTTTCAGCGATTATGTCCACCATCGACTCCCAGCTTCTGGTCTCTTCGTCGGCGTTAACCGAGGATTTCTATCGCAAGGTCGTTAAACGCAAACCGGGGGGAAAAGAGATCATGATAATAGGTCGCGGATGCGTGATGGTCATTTCCGTAATCGCACTGATTATGGCGATGGATCCCAGGGATTCCATCCTGGGTATCGTCGCCTATGCATGGGGCGGTTTCGGGGCCTCTTTCGGCCCACTCGTTTTGTTTGCCCTGTTCTCCCGGCGAACTACCTGGCGGTCGGCCCTGCTGGGAATGGTTGTTGGAACGGCGGTTCTTGTTCTATGGAAACAGAGTGGATGGGGGAGTGCGATGTATGAAATCGTTCCCGGATTCCTGGCTAATACCATCACCATCCTGATTGTCGATTTTTTCTTCCCTCAGACTGACCCGGATGTCCTGGCCCGGTACCGGCAAAGCACTCAAATTCGGTCGATGCCCTGAAGGTCTTGATCCTAAGAAGACAATTATGTAGCATGATTATCTAAAAATACATTTTTGTCTTGGTGCTATATGAGAGATACAGGATCGAATGAAGCAAGGAAGCTGGCGACACTGGTAGAGGTAAGTCAGGCCCTCTCCGGCACTCTTAATCTGAAACACTCCCTGCATCGTGTTCTTGAAATTCTGGAGAAACGCCAGAGCATGTTCCGCAGCGCAGTCACCCTGTTGCGGCCGGATTCCGAACTGCACATCGTGGCATCCAACGGAATCACCGCCGAAGGGCAGCGCGCTCAATACAGGATGGGAGAAGGCGTGACCGGCCGGGTGGTTGAAAGCGGCAAGCCGGTGGTCATACCGCAGGTAAGCCGGGAGCCGATGCTTCTGAACCGTGCCGCCGTGAGAAAAGGTCTCAAAGATGAACTGAGCTACATCTGTGTGCCCATCAAAATCGGTCGAAAAACCCTGGGCGCTCTCGGTATCGATTTGAGATTCAAAAAGGACAGGGACTACGACCGGACCGTTAAATTCCTGAGGGTCGTGACTTCCATGATTGCCCAGGCAGTCAGGGTTGAACAATTTGTAGAATCGGAAACAAAGAAGCTGGTTGCTGAAAATATCCATCTGCGCGAAGAGCTGCGCGAGCGTTACGACTTTTCAAACATGGTAGGAAGCAGCGGCGGTATGCGGCAAGTTTATGAGCAGATTTCCCAGGTCGCCGGATCCAATACCGGTGTATTGATTCGGGGTGAATCCGGTACGGGCAAGGAACTGATCGCACACGCCATCCACTACAATTCTCCGCGTGCGGATAAGCCCTTCGTGAAGGTCAGTTGTGCCGCTCTTCCTGAGACGCTGATTGAGTCAGAGCTTTTCGGCTATGAAAAGGGAGCGTTTACGGGAGCACAGTCACGCAAATTGGGGCGGTTTGAACTGGCCGAGGGAGGGACGCTGTTTCTCGATGAGATAGGCGACCTGAATCTTACAACCCAGATCAAACTGCTCCGGGTAATTCAGGAAAGGGAGTTCGAACGCCTGGGAAGCACCCAAACCATCAAAATCAAAGTCCGGTTGATAGCCGCAACCAATAAAGATCTTGAGAGTGCAATTGCGGACGGTACTTTCCGTGAAGATCTCTACTATCGCCTGAATGTTTTTACCATTTTCGTTCCTCCCCTTCACGAGAGAAAGCCGGATATAATGGCGCTCACCGATTATTTTCTGGAGAAATACACCAAGGAACATTCAAGAAACATCAAGCGTATTGCCACTCCCGCCATCGATATGCTTATGAGTTACCACTGGCCCGGGAACGTGCGGGAATTGGAAAACGCAGTAGAACGCTCCGTTCTTGTCTGCGACGGGAATGTCATTCATGCCCACCACCTACCTCCCACGCTTCAGACTGCGGAGGAAAGCGGTACGATCGGGAGGATGTCCCTCGAAGAGAGTATTACGTCTTACGAAAAAGACCTTATCCAGGACGCATTGAAAACAACGCGGGGCAACAGGAGAAAAGCCGCACGCCTGCTGGGATCCACGGAGCGGGTGATCAACTACAAGGTCAAAAAATACGCAATCGACTGCAGCCGCTTTCGAAAATAAACAAAAGGAGTCAGAAGTCAGTAGTCAGAAGCCAGCAGAACTCAGAACTCAGAACTTCAAACTGGGGACCGGTTGCACCCTCGTAATCGACGGCGTACCACTGCAGCGCTCCACTGACGGGATCGAGACGGGCGATCATGCTGC
>JARRLM010000444.1:0-3028 GCA_037386985.1 Acidobacteriota bacterium
GGGCTCGGGGATTCTCAACAGATTAGGGGGCTTCCGTATCCAGGACAGCCCGTGCACGACGGAACACGCCATGGAACATGGATCGGGTCAACCGGCGGGTTTGAGTATTCTGCCTGCTGGGATGATAGGATGAAAGGAGCCTCAGCCCCTCCGGCAACGCCCACTCGCCGCCATGTCGGAATTTCAGATCCAATCCCTCCGTTTTCCCGCCCGTTTCAAGCCACAGTCTGACGAAAACCTGGAATGCCACGCGGCCGAGTGCAAGCACTATCTTCCTGCCTTTCGCAAGGTGAAGCTCCCTGTTCAAATAGTCCCGGCAATTGACAATTTCATCCGAAAGCAGTCTGTTTTGGGGTGGAGCGCAACGGGCCACGGCGGTAATGAGACAATCCTGCAACCGTAATCCGTCATCTCGGTCGGCAGACTCCGGCCGGTTTGCAAATCCGTATCGATACAGCGCTTCAAAGAGCCAGTCCCCGCTGCTGTCCCCCGTAAACATACGGCCCGTCCGGTTCCCTCCATGAGCGGCCGGAGCCAGACCGATGATAAACAGTTTTGCATCCGGTTTACCGAAAGCGGGTACCGGCCGCCCCCAGTACGCCTGGTGTCGAAACCGCCGCACCTTTTCCTTCGCGATCCTCTCCCGCCACTCGACCAGTCTCGGGCACTTCCGGCACCGGACAATTTCCTGCTGCAAGGTCTTAAATCCCGATACGGAATCCATTTCCAAAGAATAGCACATCGATTTTTAATATCCGCACATGATTCATCCTGCTGAAGATAAACAGCTTGTGGGTGGCCCTACCAAATCTGTGGTAGTATGGGATTCTCATAAAAAAACAGGAAAGGGACTATTGGGCAGACGATAGAAATATATTCCATTATACCGGGGCATTGAAGAATCTTCATTTTTTAATCGGGGTCTTGAAACCGGAATAATTAAACAAAAGGCGCACTATTTTTCGTATGGTATCTTTTCTGCGTGAGGGCTTTTTATGAGGATTGCACTGGCACAGATTAATACGACCGTAGGCGATGTTTCCGGGAATCGCGACCGGGCGATTCGGGCGATGGAGGAGGCAAAAGCAGCCGGAGCGGATCTGGCCGTTTTCCCGGAACTGTGTCTGACCGGATACCCGCCGCGCGATCTGATAGGGCTCCACGGATTTGTCGATTCGAATCTCGGAGCCCTCCGGCAGATTGCAGACCGTACGGAAGGTTTGAGCGTCGTTATCGGATTCCTGGACCGCAACAGGAAAAAGGAAGGCCGGGACTTTCATAATGCCGCGGCGTTTCTTTCGGAAGGAAAGATTCAGGCTGTTATCCATAAAACTCTCCTGCCGACCTATGACGTATTCGACGAAGACCGCTATTTTGAACCATCCGACTCTGTACAGCTTGTCCCGTTTGGAGGGCGCAATCTGGGTATCTCCATCTGCGAAGATGCCTGGAATTCAGAAGATTTCTGGCCGAGACCCCTCTATACCTCCAATCCCATTCGAACCCAGGTCGAAAAAGGAGCCGATCTGCTGATCAATGTTTCCGCATCCCCCTATGAAATGACGAAACTGAAAACACGGTACGGGATGCTGAAAAACCACGTTCTGAAATTGGGCGTGCCTCTCGTGTACGTAAACCTCGTCGGAGGCAACGACGATCTCCTCTTCGACGGCACCAGCCTGGTGCTTGGAAGCAAAGGGAATATCATCGCTCAGGGGAAAAGCTTCTCGGAAGACCTCCTGATCGCGGATCCCGATTCGATAGAGGATCAGGTCTACGATGACGGCCAGCCTATTGAAAACCTCTATCATGCCCTGGTAATGGGCTCCCGGGATTACGTCCATAAATGCGGCTTCAAATCTGCCGTTGTCGGTCTCAGCGGCGGCATCGATTCCGCCGTAACAGCCTGCATTGCGGCAGAGGCGCTTTTGCCCCGCAACGTGCTGGGCGTATCGATGCCCTCCATGTATTCCGCGCCCGAAAGCCACGACGACGCCCGGGCGCTGGCGCAAAACCTGGGCATATCCTTCGAGGTCGTTCCCATCCGTCCCATATTCAGGGAATTCAGGCAATCACTGGCAGGCATCTTCGCAGGACGACCGGAAGATGAAACGGAAGAGAACCTGCAGGCCAGGATTCGCGGAACCATCCTGATGGCCCTTTCAAATAAATTCGGTCATCTGGTTGTCGCCACCGGCAACAAATCAGAGCTTGGCGCCGGTTACTGCACTCTTTATGGAGATATGGTCGGAGGACTGGCAGTGCTTTCGGATGTCCCCAAAACAATGGTGTATGCGTTGGCCAATTACATCAATCGCAACAAAGAGATTGTACCCATGAACACAATAAAAAGACCGCCGACGGCTGAACTGAAGCCGGATCAGAAAGACCAGGACAGTCTGCCGGAGTATGACATCCTGGACGGCATTCTCAAGCTGCGTGTCGAGGAACAGATGAGCATCGATGAAATTGTGGAAAGCGGCTATGAACGGATAACCGTGGAAAAAGTGGTCCGTATGATTCACGTCAACGAATACAAGCGTCGCCAGGCGGCCATGGGTCTGAAGGTCACAACCCGCGCATTCGGTTCCGGTCGTCGCATGCCGATTGCCATGCGGCTGAACTACTAAAGAAAGTTCTAAGTTCTGAGTTTAAGGTTCTGAGCTTTAAGTTCAACCTTCAACTTTAGACGATTTCATGAGACGGTTACGATGTACACAAATGCGCTGCTTACAGATTTCTACGAATTGACAATGGCAGCCGGATACCTCGAACAGGGAAAAGCCTCCGATACGGCTGTTTTCGACCTGTATTTCCGGAAGAATCCTTTCAATGGCGGGTACAGCATAGCGGCCGGATTGGAAGACGCCGTGCATTCGATCATGGAATGCAGGTTCGGGAAGGAAGACCTCCAGTATCTTGAAATGCAGACGACGGCTGAAGACACGCCTGTTGTCCCGAAGAAGTTCCTCGAGTACCTCGCATCTTTTCAGTTTATGGGCAATATCAGGGCCGTACCCGAAGGGAC
>JARRLM010000445.1:0-3028 GCA_037386985.1 Acidobacteriota bacterium
CCCCACTCAAGTTTGAGGATGAATCCGGGCGAGCGGCCGGTCTTTTCCCTGACATATGGCAGCTCTGGGCCAAGAAAACCGGGAAAACAATTGATTTTATCCGGACCGATTCGTTTAACGAATCCCTGGAACTTGTTAAAAACGGACAGGCAGATCTGCATGCGGGTCTTTTTAAGACCGCCGAAAGAGAAAAATTTTTAACCTATTCTCACCCCATTCTCTACCTGGACTATTTTATTTTCAACCATCCGATGATTCGTCCGATCAGTTCCCTTGAAAAAACGTCGGGGCTTATTGTCGGCATTTCCAAGGGCGGCTTTACGGAGAAATATGTGAGACAAAGGGTTCCGAGTGAAAGGCTCGCCATATATGACAGTTTTACAGAATTGTTTCAAGCCGCCCAAAAAGGGGAAGTTAGAGTATTTGTCGCCACAGAAATCAGCCTTCTTTACTATTTAAAACAAAATCAGCTGACCAATATATTCGGTTACACCAAAGAAAAACCCCTTTATTCCCAGGTCTATTACAGCGCTTCCACCAAAGCCAATGCGGCGATGATTGAAACCGTCGACTCCGGACTTGAGGCGATCAGCAAAGCGGAACGAAAGGATTTGGAAGACAGGTGGATTTATTTAGAAAAAAGAGAAATCCCGGCCAATTTTTTAAAACTTCTCACCGAAAAGGAACAAACCTTTCTTACCGAAACCAAAACCATAACCGCACAAAACGAAAGTGATTGGGCCCCTTTCAATTTTAATGAGAATGGCATTCCCAAGGGGCTCTCGATCGATCTCATTAACCTGCTCTCGCAAAAAGCAGGGTTTAATGTCCGGTTTGTGAGCGGGGCCGCCTGGGATGAATATCTTGAGATGGTCAAAGAAGGCGAGCTGGATGTAATGCTTAACATCGCCAAATCGGAGGAGCGCCAGCAGTTCCTGCAATTTACGAAGTCATCGTATGTTTCCATCTTGCGAACGCTTTATACCCGAGAAGGGATCCCCCCGGTATCATCCATAGAAGATCTTTACGGCAAGCGGTTCGCCGTACCAAAGGGGTTTTATTTTCATGACATCCTTAAAAAATTTCCTAAAATTGAAATCGTAGAAGTTGAAAACACCACCGAGGCCATTCTTGCCGTATCCGTGGGGAAGGCAGACGCGCTTTTCGATGTGATGCCGGTGGTCAGTTACCTCATGGATCAGCTTCAGATAACAAACCTCAAGGTCGGCGGTACTCTCGGCCTGGCTTATGAGGAACCGACCCCGTTGTTTTTCGCCGTAGGCAAGGATCAAAAAACCCTGGCCAGCATTTTAGATAAAGCCATGACGTTGCTGTCGGATGAAGAACTACGGAATCTGCGTATAAAATGGATGGGTGAAAAAGAGGCTTTGGTTAGAGTTGCACCGGGGGCCATTCAAACGCAAGGCCGGAAGGTCAGCTTATCGACCAAAGAGAAACAGTGGCTGGCGGCAAACCCCGGACCGCTGAAAATCGGCAATGAGCTCGATTGGCCGCCGTTCGACTTTGTCGAAGATGGCCACCCCGAAGGCTATAGCATCGACATTGTCCGGCTTGCGGCGGAAAAGCTGGGCATCGCAGTTGAGTTTGTCAACGGTTATTCCTGGGCCGAATTGGTCGAGATGTTCCAGCAGGGAAAACTGGATGTTCTTCCGTGTATCTACGATACCGAGGAACGCCGGAAAACCATGGCATTTACAAAGGAATACGCCACCAATCCATCTGTTTTGATCGTGCAAAAAAATTCCACCGACATCTTTGAACTGGCCGATCTGGTTGACCGTAAAATTGCCGCCATCGAGGGATTTGCGACGACCAAGGCGCTTGAGGAGCGCCACCCGCGTATCAAACGAATTTTGGTTAAAAACACGTTGGAGGGCCTGCAGAAAGTGTCCCTAGGACAGGCCGATGCATTTATCGAAAGTCTGGGTGTCGTGTCGTACGTCATGGATCAGCATTTTATCCCGGATATTAAGATCGTCGGAGACTCGAAACTCAAGACCTCAGTGGAAACGAAACTTCACATGGCCGTCCTCAAAGACAACGAGATCCTGCGGGATGTTTTGCAGAAGGGTCTGAATGCCATTACGGCAGACGAGCTTCAGGAAATCAGAACACGATGGATGCCAATCTCAATTTCTTCCCTGAAGCCCGACGAAAGGCTTGAACTGACCGATGCCGAGCGTAAATGGTTGGCGCAACATCCGGACATCCGCCTCGGTGGCAACTTTGCTCGGCCGCCCTTTGTTTTCGAAGACGACAAGGGCAATTTCAGCGGGATCAGCTCCGGCTATCTTGCGGCAATCTCAGGACGCCTGGGGATCAAAATCCGGACTGTAAAGAGCCCCACCTGGCCGCAGGCATTAGAACAAGTCAAATCCGGAGGTGTCGATCTACTGCCCGCAGTTGTGCGCACAGCGGAACGGGAAAAATTCCTGAACTTCACCAAACCATTCATCTCCTTTCCCATTGTGGTGGCAACCCTGAAAAAGGGACTGTTCGTCGATAGTCTGTCTGATTTAAAAGGATTGCGGGTCGGTGTGGTCAAAGGCCAATTTACCCATAACCTTTTGGAAACCGAACACCCCGACCTGGAGCTAACCACCTTCGAGAACCTGACGGACGGACTTGTATCTCTTGACGACAAAAAGGTGGATGCCTTCGTGGACAACCTTGGCAGTATCATCTATCAGATCGACAAACAGGGATTGGAGAATATCAAGATTGCCGCACCGACAAACTATCGATATGAGCTTTCCATAGGGGTAAGAAAGGATTGGCCCGAATTGGTCCGGCTGCTGGACAAGGCATTGGACACCATAGACGACAAAGAACGTGCCGCCATAAAGAACACCTGGATGGCCCTTGAGGTGAAGTTGGGCCTGGATATCCAGACCATCCTGACCTGGGCCGTTCCTATCGGCATCAGCGTGGTTATGATTATCATCATCGGGTTCATCTGGAACAGACGACTTTCAGATGAGGTCATAGAGCGCAAGCGCGCCGAAAA
>JARRLM010000445.1:3080-4270 GCA_037386985.1 Acidobacteriota bacterium
TCCTGACCTGGGCCGTTCCTATCGGTATCAGCGTTGTCGTGATTATCATCATCGGGTTCATTTGGAACAGACGACTTTCAGATGAGGTCATAGAGCGCAAGCGCGCCGAAAAGAAAGCGGAGGAAGCAACAAAAGCCAAGAGTGAATTTCTGGCGAACATGAGCCATGAAATTCGCACCCCCATGAATGCGATTATCGGAATGGCGCATCTGGCCCTGAAAACCGATCTTAGCGCCAAGCAATACGACTACCTCAAAAAGGTAGATAGCTCCGCCAAGTCCCTGTTGGGGATTATCAATGACATCCTGGATTTTTCAAAGATCGAAGCCGGCAAACTCGACATGGAATCCGTGGATTTCCAATTAGAGGATACCCTCGACAACATTTCCACCCTGGTCGGTATGAAGACCCAGGAAAAAGGACTGGAGCTGCTTTTTAAGACGGATCCATCCGTGCCGGCAGCGCTGGTCGGTGATCCCCTTCGCCTGGGGCAAATTCTGATTAATTTGTCAAACAATGCCGTCAAATTTACAGATACCGGCGAGATTGTCGTCTGCACCGAATTGGTCAAAAAAGACGAAGACCAAGTAACCTTAAAATTTTCGGTTCAAGATACGGGCATTGGCATGAGCGCGGAACAGGCTGCCAAGCTGTTTCAGCCGTTTATGCAGGCAGATTCCTCAACCACCCGAAAATATGGCGGCACCGGATTGGGATTGACGATTAGCAAGCGCCTTGTAGAGATGATGGGTGGAGAAATATGGGTGGAAAGTGAGCCCGGCCGGGGCAGCACTTTCAGCTTTACCGCCAACTTCGGTCTGGGCAAAGAGAAGGCCAAAAGGCGTTTCAAACCCTCCACGGATCTGCGGGGCATGAAGGTTTTGGTCGTGGATGACAACGCCACCTCAAGGAACATTTTTCAGGAAATGCTGGAATCTTTTACATTCAAGGTCACCCTTGCGGCTTCAGCTGAGGAGGGATTATCGGAGCTGGAAAAAGCATCGGAGAATGAGCCCTTTGAACTGGTCATTATGGACTGGAAGATGCCGGGAATGGACGGCATCGAGGCTTCCAAACTTATTAAAAACAATCAGAGTTTAAGTAAAATTCCACCGATTATACTGGTGACCGCCTACAGCCGGGAAGAGGTCATGCAGCAGGCAGAAGAGGTCGGACTCGAGGGTTTTCTG
>JARRLM010000446.1:0-3013 GCA_037386985.1 Acidobacteriota bacterium
TGCTTCCGGACCTGCGCGGAGTGAACCGGATGCGGTAGCTTTCTTCATCGATCGACTTTCGCAGTCCGTCAATCCAGCCGTAGCGGAGCGCTTCATCCACCGACTCGGGCCAGGAAAGGCTCGGAATACCCGTGCCTTTTTTGTAATAGCCGACCCAGAGTTCATCGGCCTTGCCGTGATTCCGGTTCAACCATTTGCGGAATTCCGACTGATTCGTGAAGAACTTTGCTTTCATAGATACTGTAATTATTTATTCTACTGACCAGCTGGGTTGTAACCGGCTGAAGCATGATAAAACATGAAACAGCAATAAAGATTCGTTCACGGAACAGCCCACCGTGTCGAACCGGGCAGTTAGTTTCGATTCTCTGAATCGGAAAGGATTTCTTTTGCCTTCTCGACATCCTCTTCCTGGACCATCAAATGGACGCCCCTGGAAAACGATAAGCCGTGATGAATACCTCCTGCGTCATCGCTGAAAACAACGGCCTGAAGGCCGTTTGCAGACAGGAAGCTTTTCGCGAGATCCGCGTCCTGCCTGCAGTAATACGTTCTGATCTTGATAAAATCAACATAATCCACATGAGACGGTCCGGGCTCCGGCGGCAGTTCAGGAACCAGATCGATGTCGCAATCCGTACACTTTGAATATCCTTCTCTGTATTCGGCTTTACATTTCGGACAAAACATAAAATCTCCGGCCAGGCTGTTATGAAACGTAACTTACGGAGTCATGAGTCGGGTGGAATGAAGAGAATATCCGCTTACTGCTCATCCCGATTTCTCTACGCTCTTTTCCGGACTGATTCAATTTTTCATATATTCTAGTTCAGGTGGATGTCGGCCGCAAGTTTTCTATGGCTCTACAAAAAAGGGGACATAATACTTAAAAGTATAATGTCCCCGTAGAGAACACTATCAACTATTAACTCAGAACTCAGAACTCAGAACTCAGAACTTAGAACTTTTTTTATCCGGAGAGCGAGCCCAGAAAATCGTTGTTTGTCTTGGCTTTGGAAAGTTTTTCCAGCAGAAGTTCCATGCTTTCGGTGATTGATAGCGGGGTAAGCACCTTGCGCAGTACCCAGATTCTGTTGAGGTCTTCCTGAGGGATCAGCAGTTCCTCTTTTCGGGTACCGGACTTGTTGATGTCGATGGCAGGGAAGACGCGCTTGTCGACCAGCTTTCGATCCAGGTGCAGCTCCATATTTCCGGTCCCTTTAAACTCTTCAAATATTACATCATCCATACGGCTGCCTGTATCGACCAGCGCTGTCGCCATGATTGTCAGGCTTCCGCCCTCTTCAATATTACGCGCCGCTCCGAAAAAGCGTTTGGGCCGTTGCAGAGCATTGCTGTCCACGCCGCCCGACAGTACCTTTCCGCTCGCGGGAACGATTGTGTTATAGGCGCGTGCCAGGCGCGTAATGCTGTCGAGGAGAATCACCACATCACGTTTGTGTTCGACAAATCGCTTGGCTTTTTCCATTACCATTTCTGCAACCTGGACATGGCGGGAAGCCGGTTCGTCAAATGTGGAACTGACAACCTCTCCGTTTACCGAACGCTGCATATCGGTAACTTCCTCCGGCCGCTCATCGATCAGAAGAACAATCAGAACAGTCTCGGGATGGTTCTTCGAAATAGAGTTGGCAATCGATTGAAGCAACATTGTTTTGCCCGTTCTCGGTGGGGAGACTATCAACCCGCGCTGGCCTTTCCCGATAGGTGCCAGCATATCCATCACTCTTCCTGAAAGATTTTTCGGAGTCGTTTCCAACTTCAGGTGCTCGTGAGGGTACAGGGGGGTCAGATTGTCGAAAAATATTTTATCCTTGGCTATATCCGGATGTTCAAAATTAACGGCTTCTACCTTGATAAGGGCGAAATAACGTTCTCCTTCCTTGGGAGGGCGGATTTGACCGGAAATGGTGTCCCCGGTGCGTAAGGTAAATTTTCGGATTTGTGACGGAGACACGTAGATATCATCCGGTCCCGGAAGGTAATTGTAATCCGGAGCCCGAAGGAATCCGAAACCTTCCGGCAGGCATTCCAGCACTCCTTCGGAGAAAATCAGACCGCTTTGCTCGGTTTGCGCCCTGAGAATCTCGAACATCAGCTCCTGTTTCCGCATTCCGGCGTAACCCTCTACATCCAGGTCTTTGGCGACCTGCGTCAAGGCGGAAATATTCATTTCCTTCAGTTCGAGAATATTTAAATGACCGTTGTTTCCGTTCTCATGTTTCTTTGTTTTTCGACTTTGCGTCGTTCCAGACATGGATGGCTCCCTCCAAAGGGAGAAATTGGTAAGGTTAGAGGATAACTATGTCTTCGATGCACCGGCTTCTGAAGCGGCCAGATGCACCTGCTCCCATATTTCCCTGCTGCCTTCTCCGGTTTTTGCCGAGGACATCACGATGGATCGGCCTCCCATAGATTTGGAAATGAGGCGCGATTGCCGACTCTTCTGATTGTTCGACAATTTATCTGATTTGGTTGCCACCACTATACGCGGTAATTGTAATTCATCCAGCCATTCGGATAACTGAAGATCCATTCCGGTCGGCGGCATCCTCGAATCCACGAGTTGGATTACCAAGGCAATGGTTGATTGTTTATGAAAGTACCTTTCGATCAGGTCTTTCCACTTACGTACAGCGAATTTCGCGGCTTTTGCATAGCCGAAACCGGGCAGATCCACAAAGAAGAACGTCCGGTTCATTCGATAATAATTAATGCATTGAGTCTTTCCAGGCGTCGAACTGGTACGGGCCAGTTTCCTTTGGCCTGCCAGCCTGTTGATCAGGCTGGATTTGCCGACATTCGACCGTCCGGTCAATACTACCTCCGGAATCCCCTCGCGGGGGAAATCCCGTTCCGAGACGGCGCTTTTCACAAATTCAGCTTGGACCACCGGAAATTTCGCGGATTGTGTTCACGGCTTGGACGCAGCCCGCAACAACCTCTTAGTGTGCGACATTCTCGTTCGGGAGAATGCCGTTGATATCGGATA
>JARRLM010000447.1:0-3009 GCA_037386985.1 Acidobacteriota bacterium
TGCAAACTTCGGCACCTGTATGATGCTGGGGATTGCGTATGCGGCCAATATCGGCGGTGTCGGAACACTGGTCGGTACTTTCCCGAATCTTGTATTCGCCGGTGTATTTGAAAATCAATTTCCCGGGGCGCCTGCCGTTACCTTTATCGAGTGGCTGAAGATCGGTTTGCCCTTTGTTGTTTTATGTGTACCCCTCATGTGGTTTTATATGATCAAGCTTGCCCTCCCCATAAAAGGACAGGTTCTTGAAAATGCAGACGAGGTTATCCGGAAAGAGACGGAAAAACTGGGTGCGTTGAAGCGGGGCGAGGCAATGATACTTGCGGTATTTGTAGTCACTGCGCTCCTTTGGATTTTTCGCAGCGATATCAATCTTGGCAACCTTACGCTTCCGGGGTGGGCCGGTCTTTTAGGCGTTGAAAAATATGTGCACGACTCGACCGTTGCCATGGCTATGGGCATTCTGTGCTTTGTACTGCCGGTCGACCGGAAGAAAAACATAAATCTCCTGGACTGGAAGCATGCCAAACAAGCGCCCTGGGGGATCCTGCTCCTCTTTGGTGGTGGATTCGCGATCGCGGCCGGTTTCGAGGAATCGGGACTGACGGAGTGGGTCGGCGTACAGCTTGCCGTGCTTCAGGGTGTACCGCTTCCGGCTATGATCGCAGCAATTGCCCTGACAATGACCTTCTTGACTGAAGTAACCTCCAACACCGCTTCCACTCAGATGATGCTTCCTGTATTGGTTGCAACGGGCAAAGCTCTGAACGTCAATGTGCTCCTCCTGATGCTGCCCGCCACCATCGCCGCTTCCTGTGCGTTCATGCTGCCAATCGGAACGCCACCCAACGCTATTGTTTTTGCCAGCGGACGTGTCCGCCTTGACCAGATGGCAAAAACCGGATTCCTGCTCAATTTGATTACCGTAATATTCCTTACTGTGTTTATTTATTTCTGGGTGGTTCCGGCATGGAACATTCCTATGGATGCGCCGCCGGTGTGGATGAAATAGAATGAATTCAATGGGGTTTATATTTTCAGAAAGGGATGCTATAAGAGTCAGGATGTGATGGACCCGATCTACAAAACGATTCAGGTTGACTGCATAACCAGCCGGCTTCGCTAAAACGAACCCCGTGAGAAGTGCGGGCGAAGAGGGAATTCTGATGTAAAAGGAGTATGAATATGCCTGGAGATATAAAGGGTGAGAACAAGAAAGCGGATGCTAAAAAAAGCCTGTCAAGACGGGATTTTTTAGTCACCGGGGGAGCGGTTGTTGCCGTGGATGCATTGATTGCGGCGACCCCTGCAAAAGCGGCCGGGCCTGCAGCGCCTCCGGCGGCGGAAATGACCTATCCTGCCTCTAAGGGCTATCTGGTTTACGACAGCAAGAAATGTGCCGGATGTACGACCTGCATGCTGAGCTGCTCGCTGGTCCATTATGGAGTCCAGAATCTGTCGCGTTCGCGTATTCAGATTATGCAGGACTCCTTCGCTAAATTTCCCAAGGACGTCGAAATGGCGCCCTGCCGGCAGTGCAATGTCCCGGTCTGCGTTCAGAATTGTCCGGTGGGTGCCGCCTACGTTGATGCTGATAACGGCAACGTTCGAAGGATTGACAGCGAAAAATGCATCGGCTGCAGAACCTGCCTTAAGATGTGCCCTCAGCAGCCCCACAGGCCGGTCTGGGTGCAAATCGACGGCAGGTATAAATCCTCCAAATGCGATCTCTGTATAGACACCCCTTACTGGAATGAAAAGGGAGGTCCCGGCGGAAAACAGGCCTGCGTGGAATCCTGTCCAATGATGGCCATTAAATATGTGGCTGCAATGCCCGAACAGAAAGAGACCGAAGGCTACGATGTGAACCTTCGGAACGACCATTGGATAAATCTCGGATTGGTGGACAACAGTACGGTTGTGCCGAAGATGGATCTTTCGTGGCGGATATTGCCGGGAGGTGAGGAATGATGACAGGCGGATATACCGGAAAGATACTAAGGGTCAATTTGACTGCGAAGACAATCGGGACAATCGACACTGAAAAATACGGGGAATTCGGCGGCGGTCATGGAATAGGCTCAGCGGTCTTTTTCGATCTGGTTGGCGATCAACTGCCGTTTGATGCTTTCGATCCCAGAAACCTCATCATCATGATGGCGTCGCCGTTTTCCGGAACTTTTATGCCCGGATCCGGCAGATGTGAGGTGCAGGGCCTCGGGCCGATGCTGTATCCGATTGAATGGTTCGGGCACAGCAATTTCGGAGGACGGTTTACGGCCCAGCTGAAATTCGCCGGATGGGACGGCATTGTCGTCGAAGGGGCTTCCGATGAGCCCGTATGGATCAACATTGTCAACGACAAGGTTACCATCGAAAGCGCTGCTGGGATATGGGGAATGGACACATGGGACACCCAGGAAGAGATTTCCAGACGTGTAGTGCCCGATTTGAAGTATGGCGAATGGGCCGAATTAGCCGAAAACTGTTTTACGACCCAACTGCCCGCGGTTGTTTGTTGCGGTCCGGCGGGTGAAAACAAGAGCCGTCTGGGCGCTCTCCTGCATGGCCCAGGGTCTCAAGCGGCGCTTTGCGGTTTTGGAGGCGTTTTCGGATCCAAGAATTTAAAGGCCATCAGTGCAATAGGAACCAGCGATGTACCCATCGCCGATCCCAAAGCGTTTATGGATGCCAGGCTCTGGTTCCGCAAGTTTCAGTGGAATGTGGACAATCCCAGGGAGGCCGAGAGGTTCGGGATCGGTGGGCCTTACGCCCTGATCAGCGGTCGACCCAGCGGCGGTAACACCCTCAATCGTGATATTCCACTCACTCCGGCGCGGGCGGCCGCCTGCGCTTCGTGCCCGAGAGGATGCCGCATGAGACTGGCGACAAGTGACAGCAATGAGTCGGTCTGCGGCGGCACCATGACGATCACGGTTCAGGGGTCCTCGAAGTTCACCCGCCAGGGCAATGATCTGATGCAGAAGTTCGGTCTAGGCCACTGGCAGT
>JARRLM010000448.1:0-2991 GCA_037386985.1 Acidobacteriota bacterium
CTGAAGTTGGCGCCAAAATCCTATATATATCGCCGAATGAATACGACAGCAAATCAGATCGAGGTCAGTATCAGCAGCGTTTTGGATAACCTTGATCTCATTCAAATCCTGACGGACAGCCTCACTGATTTTATGAGTTTCGACGAAGACTCAGCTCATTGGATCGGAATGTCTGTTCGAGAATCGGTGACCAATGCGATCCAACACGGGAATAAGCTGGACGTTAATAAGAAGGTGGATATCTGTTTTGAGGTCCAGCCGGACCGAATTACAATTTCCGTTAAAGACCAGGGCTCGGGCTTTTGTGTCGACGATATACCAAGTCCGCTGGATGCCCATAATCTTCTGAAGCCGAGCGGGCGAGGCATATTCTATATCCGTACCTTCATGGATGAGGTCGAATTCAGATCGCTCTCTCAAGGTGGGATGGAAGTGTACATGATGAAAAAGCTGTCTCCCAATTAAGCCGGATGTCCCCCAGAAGAATGTAACCCTATTTTTTGCCAATATTAAGGAGAGAATGGATATGAAGATCGAAACACGCACCGTAGGAGATGTCAAAATTATGGATTGCAGCGGCAGGATTACGCTTGGAGAAGGAACCATGGTTATTCGTAATACGGTGCTCGACCTTCTGAAAGATAATGAAAAGAAAATCATCCTTAATCTTGCTGAAGTGAACTATATCGACAGTTCTGGAATTGGAGAATTGGTGAGTACGTATACGACCGTAACAAATAGCGGGGGGAAACTCATTCTTCTGAATTTAACCAAAAAAATCCGGGAGCTGCTGGCAATAACAAAACTATTGACAGTGTTCCATGTATTTGATGACGAACAGGTGGCTCTGGCCAGCTTTTAAACCCGGTTAACCGAAAATCCGTTCGAAATCGATTACTTTGGAAAGATCGTTGAATACGGCGAATCCCATCAGCAGGATAAGAAATACAAAGCCTGCCTGGACTATCTTCTCTTTCAAATTTATGCTGAGGTCTCTTCGGATTGAGCCTTCAATGATGAGGACCAGGATGACTCCTCCGTCCAGAATAGGAATCGGCAGGAGGTTGAAGATTCCCAGTTGAAGACTGATCAATCCCAAAAAACCCAGAAAAACACGAACGCTGCGCGTGCGAGCAGCGTTCCCCGATATCCGGGCTATTTCAATCGGCCCGGACAAAGTGCGTACGGAAGCGGAACCTTTCAGGATTCTGCCGATGATGCGGAAAGTCAGGACGGCTAATTCAAAATTCTGGCGAATGGATTGAGTCAAAGCGCCTGCTACCCCATATTTTTGCAGGTCTGTCGGGAAATCGGGCACAAATCCGATGACAACCCGCCCTTCCGTCTCAATGGGCGTAATGTTCAGTGTTATTGTTTCCCCGGACATATCGGCTCTTGCGGTTTGCCAGGCGTCGAATTCCATGCCTTCCTGGGGACGAAAAACCTCAAAATCCAGAGGAACTCCGTTGCTTTCTGAGATAATATTCAGGATCTCGTTATAGTCATTACCGGTTTTTCCGTTACCTCGTACAGAGATTATTTGATCTCCTGCCTGCAGTCCGGCTTCGCTTGCCGGTGAACGGCTGTCGACCATATTGACGATTGTTTTTGGGAGCGAGACCTTGAATCCTAGTTCTCCCGGTCCGACCAATTCCGTCTCCGGATCATCAAAATGAAGCCCCAGCGTCCGGTCGCCGCGTAAAACCTTGATGTCCAGGGATTTTCTGGGTGCGGTTCCCAGCGCGATTTCCATTTCTTCCCATGTAGTGACAGGGTTGCCGTACACGGACAGAATACGATCGCCGGTCTGAAGCCCGGCGCGGTCGGCAATCGAACCTGCCGCAACAGGACCGGCGATTGCCGGCCCATTGTGATATTTTGCTACCTGAACACCCTGGATGTACGAGGTAGCCAGTATCGCAACAGCAAGAAGAATGTTCATAAAAGGGCCGGAGACAGCCACAAGGAATCGATGCCATCGGGGATGCGATAGAAACTCGTCCGGAGCGCCATCACGGTCGCTGTCGTAGGTTTCGCCGGCCATTTTTACATAGCCTCCCAGAGGGAGGGGGCTTAAGCGATATTCTGTTCCCCCGCGTGTGAATCCGATGAGTTTCGGTCCGAATCCGAGGGAAAAAACGAGAACACGTATTTTCAGAAGCTTGGCCATTGCAAAATGACCGAATTCATGGATTGTGATGGTGATCCCAAGCACTACAATAAAAGCCAAAATGGTCGTAATCAAATCATTGCTCCCTGTCTCGCGTCTCTGCCGCCTCGCGATGGGGCACGGCTAGAAAGACGAACCTTCTTCCTTACATATGATGCCCTAAAGACGGAATCGGCTCAACCCTTGCACCTATTTCTCACACCGACAGCATCTGCCAAAGCATCGGAACTCCACTGAAAAATTCGGATTAGAAGCCCAGGTTATCCCCGCATTTCTATATTTCCGGTTTGCCGGCAGAGTCCAACGGCTTCTTCTCTAGCCCATGCGTCCGCTTCCAGGAGAGGGTCCAGACTCAC
Source organism: Acidobacteriota bacterium (assembly GCA_037386985.1). Taxonomy (GTDB): domain Bacteria; phylum Acidobacteriota; class UBA6911; order UBA6911; family UBA6911; genus UBA6911. Next base: position 2,527 of record JARRLM010000448.1, read on the forward strand.
GATATCCCGCGGCGTATGCACGTCCCGTACCGATTCGATGACCTGAGCAATTTCGTGGAATGCCAGATCTTCGTTTAGGAAAGATTCTACCGCTACCTCATTTGCCGCATTCATAACAGCCGGAGCAGTGCCTCCGACATGTAAGGCACGATAGGCAAGATCGAGACAGCGAAATTTCTCCCGGTCGGGCTTTTGAAATTCTAATTTAGCGAGGTTGTGAATATCGAGTGAGGGAAGGGGAGACGGCCAGCGATCGGGATAGGTAAGTGCGTATTGAATGGCAATACGCATGTCTGTCAATCCCAGTTGGGCCAATATAGATCCGTCGGTGAATTCAACCATCGAATGAACGACACTTTGCGGGTGAACTACAATGTCGATTTCGTCAGGAGATGCTTCGAATAACCAGGAGGCTTCAATGACCTCAAGGCCCTTATTCATCAGTGTTGCAGAGTCGATTGTAAT
>JARRLM010000448.1:3014-3974 GCA_037386985.1 Acidobacteriota bacterium
CTCAGGGCTTGTTTCAGTGTGACTGACGCGAATTCTTCTTTCGGCGTTTCACGGAAAGGTCCTCCGGATGCGGTCAGTATCAAACGCCGGACTTCCCGTTTCCTCCCTCCTCTCAAACACTGATGAATTGCGTTATGTTCGCTGTCAACTGGAATAATATCCACCTGTTTTTCCCGGGACATACGCATAATAAGTTCCCCCGCCATTACCAGGGTTTCCTTGTTGGCGAGAGCGATCGCCTTCCCCTTCTCCAGGGCCCTGTATGTGGGCAGAAGGCCGGCGGCGCCGGAGATTGCCGAGAGAACGATGGAAGATTCGGGATGGCAGGAAACCTCAATGTGGCCCTCCATATCGTAGACGAAGTTGGTGCGCGCCATAGGGTACCCACGCTGCCGTAAAAGGCTCTGCAGTTCGTCAGACGCGGCTTTATCGCTACATGAAGCGATTTCGGGGTGAACCTCTTCTATCTGTTTTGCAAGGAGCGGAATGTTTCTTCCGCCGCTGAGTCCCGCTATCCTGAATTCCTTTGGGAAACCTGATGTCACACGGAGTGTATTTGTTCCGATGGATCCGGTGGAGCCTAAAATCGAAATTACTTTCATCTATAATAGCCTGTATTTTCAATAAAAATATTCTAGCATCATCATACAGGAACGGCGATTAAAATCTTGTGTTAACTATATATAAAAAGAAGACTGTCCATTCGGTCGAGAATCCCTCCATGTCCCGGGATAAGGTGAGAACTGTCTTTGACTCCGGCAGCCCGCTTCATCATGGATTCTGCCAGGTCCCCGAGTTGTCCGGATATGCCGAGAAGGATGGAGACCATGATGACATGTCTGAGGGGTAAATCCGTAAACAGAAAATACCGGATTGCGACGGCGATGCCGATCCCGGCAAGAAAACCCGCCAGTGCTCCCTCTTTTGTTTTCTTAGGGCTCAACGACGGTGCCAGAGGCC
>JARRLM010000449.1:0-3936 GCA_037386985.1 Acidobacteriota bacterium
GGACTCAAGTTCTCGGGACGATAAATCGTATGACCAGGCACTCCGGGGTCTCCTTCGATGATTGCCGGGTAAGGTCCCGAACCTACGGGCGCCGTCTGGGCGATGAGGGCTGTCGCCATAAGACTCCATGAAACTATCAGCATGCAGACCCGTTGAAACATGTTCATCTCCTCCTGATCATACAATAGATAGCCGATGTCTATTTCTGAGTCGGCACACTAGCCCCAGGGCTCTTCCGCGGCGGCACGCTCGCCCGCGATGCGGCCGAAGACAATGCACTCGAGGATGTTGCCGCCACCCTGGTAATGCCAGCTGTAGAGGGCTCCCAACTCGCCTGCCGAATAGAGCCGCGGAATAGGTTCACGGTTTGTATCCAGCACCTGGGCACTGCTGTTGCGCCGCGGCCCCCCCTGCGTATTTGTGAAGGCCGGGACAAACTCGGCCGCATAAAATGGAGGCGTTTTAATCTGCGCCATTCTTCGGGGATCCCGATCGAATTCCGAATCCTTTCCGGCTGCGCATGATTTATTCCAGGTGCGTACTGTTTCTTCGAGCGTTTCCGGATCTTTGCCGATTTTAGCGGCCAGTTCCTTCAAAGTGTCGGCCTTTATAATCCAGCCTTTTTCGATTTCCGCGCTGTTGTCGGCGCTCCACTGGTATTTTTCAATCATCGCCCACCAGCAGAAGAAATAATTTGGCGGATACAGCGGGCCGCTCGTTCTCATCGTCTCGTCGAAGACACAGTGCACGGGCAGAGGAGTGGGAACGTGGATGTAGATGCCATGAAAAGGAATTTTGCCGTGTTTGGTGGAATATGCTTCGTTGGTAAACCGGGTAGCGTCCTTGGCAATCCATATATAGCCTTTTCCGGGAGGGTTGAAATTGTACCCGAAGGCCCAATCCTTGTCCGGGATTTTGAAATTGAAATCCGGGCCTGCCTGGTTGTCCATATGCCACAGATCCGCGCCGATCGACATCGCCATCCGGATCCCGTCGCCGGTATTGTAAGGGCTTCCTTTCGGATACCCGCAGGGCATGCCCAGGTAGTCGCGGATCATGTCCTGGTTGTTTTCAAAGCCTCCCGTGCAGAGAGCCACCGCTCTCTTCGCCTTGACGTTTATCTTCGTGCCTTCGTTTTCAGCAACCACGCCCCGGATCTCTCCGGTTTTGACGTCCCGAACCAGTTCCACGGCACGTGTTTCATACCGGACCCTGATTCCCCTTTTTTGGATCGCGTTCTCCATCAGCAGGAGCCAGAGGCGTTGAAATCCGTTCCCCTCCGTGGACCAGCAGACGTATTCAGCGGCGCCTGGAAATTCCGGGTATTCGCCAGGGGACGGAATCGTTTGCATATCGGCACCCAGCTCCGTAAGCCATTCAGTCACGTGAATCGAGTGTTCGTGGAAAACCTGTGCCATATCATCCGGGATCGGGAATCCGTTGCTCATCGCGTTCTGATATTCAACAGCATTATCTGTTGTTTGCGGACACCAATAGCCCTGGCCGCTTACGCGCGTATTTCCGCCAGCATGTTCCTCCGGCGCTTTTTCCAGTATAAGAACGTCTGCGCCCTGGTCCTTGGCTGTGATGGCCGTCATAAGCCCGGCGGCACCGATTCCAAGAACGACAATGTCGGCTTCATCATCCCACTTCTTAATCGCATCGCATCCGACTGCACCCATACCCGCCAGTGCGGCGGAGCCTACTCCTGTCGCTGTCGCTTTGAGGAAGTTTCTTCTTGATGTTTTCATAGTTCCTTCCTTTTTCTGAATTGTAGGGAAATTTTCTGTTCTTACTTTTTCAAATTTCTTTCACTGAAATTCGAACTTTCATAGACTGCGACGGGATCCGTCGCGACCTTTTATACCTGGCCGGATAGGAACCCGGCAAGGGCACGTTCCGGGCGATCAGCTTTCTATCCCTCGCTCCCAAAATTTACACGGGTGGGTGGGTCTCAGCCTCCCGCAAGGTTAATCTCTCGATCCACTCCTGGTTGATGCCGCCGATTTGCATTGCTCCGTTAAAATCGGACAGACACGGGATAATGGTCACAAGACCGCCGGTTCCCATACCTCCGAGATAACCGTATCTCTCAATCAAAACCGTGTCCGCTCCGTTGCGGGTAGCCGAAATTGCGGCTCCGATACCGCCGGGACCGCCGTCAACAACAATCACGTCACATTCGCGGACCACATCCACTGCCCTGTTTGGCTCCGGGATTATTTTAATAACTTTCCCCAATGGGCCTCCTTATCAACCCGGATTGCACGCATTGTTATTGTAGGGTCTTCTGCCCTCGAGGATAATTGTTTTGAAAGTTGATAGCAACCAGAGAATTACACTGAATCCATGTTTCGCACACGGCCATGTTTGCTTTTTCAGAATCACAAAAAGGTTGTTGTGAAAGAGGCAAACGTTTAAAAAATGTAACGGCAAAAGCGTGAGGGATTACCACTTGCCATTACTGGGTAAAAAAGTGACATGAATTTTAAGGAGATGAAGTATATAAGAATATTATTCAACTTTCGGGAAGGAACACATGTCGGGCCCCATTGCACTGCCTGAAATCTATAATGCGTCGACGACATTCATCGATGCGAACCTGGAGAAAGGACTGGAGAACAAAACAGCTATTGCCATTGGAGATCATGCTCTGTCATACGGCGATATCGCTGGGTTGACCTTCCAGACCGGAAACGCTCTCAAGAAACTGGGCGTACAGATGGAACAACGGGTCTTGATCGTGGCATTGGATACGCCCGAATTTGCAGCATGCTTTTTTGGCGCGATCAGGATCGGTGCAATACCCATCCCGGTGAACACTCTCCTGAAACCCGCAGACTACGAATACCTCCTCAACGACTCAAGAGCACTTGTATTGATTGTCAGTGAAAGCCTGTATGAGAACATTGAACCTATCCGTAACAACCTGAAATGGCTCGAACACGTCGTGGTGATCGGAAATCCCGTTCCGGGGACCATATCTTTTAATGTTTGTTTCTGGCTTTACAGCTCCGGCACAACCGGATTCCCAAAGGGAGCCGTTCACCTGCAACACGACATGATCTACTGCGCCGAAAACTATGCCCGCAGCATTCTCAACATCCGGGAAACCGATCGGACCTTCTCCGTTGCCAAGTTGTTTTTCGCCTATGGACTGGGCAATGGTCTCTACTTCCCTTTTTATGCGGGCGGAACTACGATTCTCCATCCCGGCCGGCCTGAAGCCAAGTTGATCTACAAGATCATCACCCGGCACAAGCCGACTTTATTTTTTGGTGTACCCGCCTCCTACAGGGAGCTTTTGGCAATGGAAGATGTCTCCGCCTATGATCTCAGTTCCATCAGGTTATGCGTAAGCGCAGGAGAAGCGCTTCCTAAAGCCCTGTATGAAAGGTGGTACGAAAGGTGGAATATCGAGATACTGGACGGCATCGGATCAACCGAAGCTTTGCATATTTTCATTTCGAACCGTCCCGAAGAGGTCAGACCAGGCTCATCCGGAAAGCTGGTTCCGGGATATGATGCCAGGATTTTAGACGAAGAGGATCATATACTGCCTGCCGGAACAGTCGGGAACCTGTTGATTCGGGGTGATTCCATATGTTCGTCTTACTGGAATAAACATGCCAAAACCAAGGGAACGATTCAGGGCGAATGGATCCGCACGGGCGACAAATATCTGGTGGACGAAGAAGGATACTTTTGGTATCAGGGACGCTCGGACGATATGATGAAAGCGGGTGGAATCTGGGTCAGCCCTGTAGAGGTTGAAGCTACTCTGATGTCCCATCCGACGGTGTTCGAGTGTGCCGTTATCGGGGCCTCGGACAAGGACGAACTGATAAAACCCAAAGCGTATGTGGTCTTAAAACCCGGTCAGGCACCCTCGGACCTGCTCGCCGCTGAACTCAAAACATTTGTTAAAGACAGGAT
>JARRLM010000450.1:0-3916 GCA_037386985.1 Acidobacteriota bacterium
CGATCACCGTGTCCGACTGCCAGGTGATCAGATTCAGATATTAAAAATGTTTAATGCACCGCTGATCGTGAGATCCATTAGTGTTGGTACGGGATGCAACATGGCTGTTCGACGTCAGCTGGTACTTGAAGCAGGCGGTTTTGACGAGGCATTGGACCAGGCTCCGGTGCTTCCGGGAGGTGGGGATCTCGATATTATTTGGCGGATGCTCGACGCCGGATTTGAAGTCATCTATGAACCATCCGCACGAATGTTCCACGAACATCGGAGAGAGGTCGCTGATACTGCCAACCAGATCGTTGAACATAACCCTGGTCTAATTGTAATGCTGGTTAAGGCCTCTTTTTCAACCCGTCATTTGAGCCGGATAAGCATCCTTATGTTTCTTCTCTGGCGTTTGATTAAACCTGGTGTCCGGTTAGCCCGTCGTGCAATAGGATGGGACCCGCTTCCGGCAAAAATTCTTTTCCGGATGTGGTGGAACTGCTGGAGAGGTTTGGGATCTTATGGCGCTGCACACCAACAGGCTGGGAGGAGGGTAACTGAAAAATGAACCAAACAGAATTTTCTTATCCACCAGAGATGAAAACGGATTCGGAGAGCAGGGCCCCGTTTCGAAGAAACAACATTTCGGTCCTTGCCGAACTGTGGCAGTATAGGGAACTGCTCCGAAGTCTGGTAATCCGGGATCTGAAGGTGAAGTATCAGCGCTCACTGTTGGGACTAATTTGGACGCTTCTAAATCCTTTGATGACAGTGGCAATTCTGATAACGGTTTTTTCCTATTTTATGCGGATTCATATAGGCCATTACTGGGTATTCCTTATCAGCGGATTTTTCGTATGGAATTTTATCTCACAAGTTCTTTCCAGTACGACTTTTCTTTTATCTAACCATGTGTCACTTAGCAGGAGCGTATACTTTCCAAGGGAAATACTGGTTCTGAGCGCTGCCTTTTCGAGACTCGTTGAATTCCTGTTCGAGATCACCATCGTTTTAGTCGTGCTGTTCGTTTTTCACTATAGTCAGGTTCCTTTCAGCCTGATCCTTCTTCCGTTTCTAATTCTGATTCAGGTTGCGATGGCTGTCGGAATGATGTTTCCCTGTGCAGTAATCTCGGTGCTGTTCTACGATTTTAAACATGCACTACCGATCCTGATTACTTCTCTTTTTTATTTGACGCCCGTTTTTTATCATGCCTCAATGATCCCCGAGGGTGTGCGGACTTTCTTTTATCTCAATCCTTTTACGGGTCTTTTAAGTCTTTACCACACGGTGTTATATGAAGCCGCGTGGCCATCCATAATGCTTCTTTGTTCGGTCTCTGTAGCAGCCGCAGGAATCCTGGTTGTCGGGTACCGGGTGTTTAGAAAATACAAGGGAGTTTGCGTTGAAATTGCCTGAGCACAATAACCTTGAAGCTATCATTTGCCGTGACGTGACTAAACAATTCTATGTTTATTCACACAGGACTGTTTCCCTCAGGGAATGGTTTATCCGTAGTATCAAACGCAGACCGATCCATGAACGACATGCAGAGTTCTCGCTTAAAGGTTTCAACCTGCAGGTCCAACGTGGAGAGTCCGTTGCACTGATCGGTCCAAACGGGTGCGGCAAGACCACTGTGCTGCGGCTTATCGCGGGAATCTACGAACCTACCTTCGGAAGCATTTATACATATGGACGTGTTACGGCTGTGATCGAACTAGGAGCCGGATTCAATGAAGAACTTACCGGGGCTGAAAATATAGAGCTTTACGGAGCAATCATGGGTTTGTCTCGCTCGCAGCGGGACCGACATCGGGACGATATCACTGAGTTTTCAGAAATTGGGGATTTTATCAAAATGCCGGTAAAGTATTACTCTTCAGGAATGATCGCACGTCTAGCCTTTTCGGTTGCAGTGAATCTGGAACCGGATATCCTTTTAATGGATGAGGTTCTAGCTGTAGGAGACCAGGCATTCCAGAATAAATGCGTTAAACGACTGAAAGCCTTTCATGAGGGAGGGGGAACGCTTCTGGCTGTCTCCCATAGTCTTTCACAGGTGGCCCAGTTGTGCTCTCGCGTAGTTTGGCTGGATGAAGGTAAAATTCATATGTCCGGAGATGCAGAATCTGTTCTTGATGCCTACAAATCGAGTGCAGGTAAACATACTACAGAACAAGAGGAGGAAGTTTAACTATTGAGACATCTGATCATTTGTCCTGAGTATCCCCCGTCTCCGGAGCCAGTTGGGGGAATTGGCACTTACGTCATGCATATATCCAGATTGCTGGCCGAAGCTGGAGAGACCGTTCCTTTGATTGGGATGTTGTGGGGATCTGGCACGAAAAAATTGGAAGTATCACATGAAGGGCGACTGATAATCCATCGAGTTTCCCTCGATGAAGTTATCCCCGATACACGGACTGAATCTTATCCACCTCTGGCTCTGGCTGAAATCAAGGGTCTTGCAGAATCCCCCTTCTGGCAGCAGTCTTTCTCATGGCAGGCTGGTCTTCTCACCGAAAAGTTAATAATAGAGGCCAATATAGATATAATCGAGGCACAGGACTACTTTGCTCCATTGTATTACTTTCAACTGAGGCGGGCCCTGGGTCTTGGGCCTGCAAGACAACCTCCATGCATCGTTCATCTTCATACACCCAGTAGCTTCGCAGTCCGTTTTAATGATTGGAACGGAGGAAGACCCTTCTGGCTGAACGCGAAACGACTCGAGGATTACTCGATTGCCGCTGCAGATGCCTGGCTATGTCCGAGCAACTTCCTTGCCTGTCAAATGGAATCTCTGTTGGGTCTGGAAAGCAACACTATAAATGTCATACACCTACCGATAGGTGATACACCCCAGCTTCACAGGACCGGTGAGGTCTGGAACAATGGATCCATCTGTTATGTCGGTCGACTGGAACCGAGGAAGGGAGTCATCGAGTGGGTGGATGCTGTGGTCAGCGTCGCCGATAGATTTCCAGCGGCACAATTCGGGTAGCATTTCGGTTCGGCAATTCGTTGAAAAACGTATTCCATTTCGAATGAGGTCGAGGTTCCAATTTCACGGGAAGCGATCCAGAATAGAGTTGATGGGATTGCTGGGGAAAGCGCGAATTGGTGTCGTTCCATCACGTTGGGAAAACTTTCCGAATACCTGTGTTGAGATGATGTGTTCCGGATTGCCGGTAATTGCAACACGCATGGGTGGTATGGCCGAGATGATCAATGACAATAAATCGGGCTGGCTTTCTAATAGTCCCAGACCCGATGACCTGGCTGATGCGCTAACGCGCGCTTTAGAGGTTTCACCGTCGAGGTTGGCTGAAATGGGAAATCAGGCAGTCCTAGATATACGAAGTATATGCGACAATAAAAAAATTGTGGATTTGCACTTGGAATTACGTCGACGTATTGCTATAGAGGGAGTCAAACGATCTTTTAGGATTCCACCGAATTTACCTTGGGCGAATCGAAACCCATCCGATGAATCAGTACGTCGGTATCCCAAAGATACTTCCCCAAAAGGTATCGCAGTAGTTATTGATGGGCTCAATTTTAACGGGGATCTTTCTCATTGTTTAAGGGGCATCAAACGTCAAATCCGTCCTCCGGTCGCCGTTGTTCTACTCGTTGAATCCAAACAGGACGAAAAACTGAAAGACATTATCCAAGATGCCCAGTTACCAGAGTTGAGTGTTTGTGAAGTGGAGGACCATTCGTCCCCGGTAGTTAAAAATCACGGTATTCAATACGTTCTGTCCAGCGGGGCGACTCCGATCGGTTTTGTATTCCTTGATTCTAGGGACTTGCTGTATGCGGGGTTCATTGAAACAACCGAATCCGCCCTGGAGAATTGTCCTGATGTGGGATTAGTTTCTTCTTGGATGCAGATTGTCGGAGAAGGTTACAAAGTGTCTGTTTC
>JARRLM010000451.1:0-2220 GCA_037386985.1 Acidobacteriota bacterium
TTACAAGGCAAAAAGCGGCCATGAGAAAACGCTATCCTCTCGTGCTCATGCTGGAGCCGTTGTTTCGATGTAACCTGTCCTGCGCGGGGTGCGGAAAGATACAGTATCCCGCAGACATCCTGAAACGGCACCTGACACCGGAGCAGTGTTTCAAAGCCGCGGAGGAATGCGGCGCTCCCATGGTCAGCATCCCGGGAGGGGAACCGCTGCTGCATCCACAGATTGCGGATATTGTGGGGGGGCTGATCGACTTTAAAAAATTCGTTTATCTGTGCACGAATGCGCTGGTGCTTCAGGAGAAACTGGATCGCTTTCGCCCCAATAAATATTTTACAATCAATGTCCACCTGGACGGACAGAGGCAACTCCACGATCGTTCCGTGTGCCGGGAAGGCACGTACAACAAAGCGGTTGAAGGAATCCGGGAGGCTCTCCGGCGCGGCTTCAGGGTAACCACCAACACGACCCTGTACAATGATGCCGATCCGGCCAGCGTGATGGCCTTCTTCGATGAAATGATGGATCTTGGGATCGAAGGGATGACGCTCTCTCCAGGCTATTGCTACGAGAAAGCCCCGGATCAGGACCACTTTCTCGCCAGATCCGAAACCACCCGGCTTTTTCATTCGGTACTGCAGAACAGAAAGAAACGCTGGAAATTCAACCAGAGCCCCCTGTTCCTCCAATACCTTATGGGAACGCGCGATTACGCCTGTACCCCCTGGGGGATGCCCGCCTACAACCTTTTCGGATGGCAGAAGCCCTGTTACCTGCTGCAGGACGGCTACTACGAGACATTCGCGGAGCTGCTGGAGCAGACCGAATGGCACAGATACGGGCGGGAATCGGGCAATCCCCACTGCGCCGACTGTATGGTCCACAGCGGATTTGAGGCCAGCGCCGTCAACGACACCTTCAGCTCTTTTCGAGGTTTCCGCGATACCCTGCTTGCCTACCTCAGGTAATCATAGGTTACGGGTTTGACTCTTAGTCGGGACAACTCTAAATTCCTTGCCTAATCTGTTGGGAGATCACCCGGCTCCGCCGAGGAAGCAGCAAAGTTCAGGTTTTCATCGTCCTTAAAAAGACATGCACATTCGGTATCGCTATCGGAATCGCTATCGCAGTCGCAGTCGGTTTCGATACCGACCCCGATAATGCTGTTCGCGCTCTTATCGAGCGACTCAGATAATCAATCCTCAGGCAGAGCGGGAGGTCCTATGGCTTGCGAACGGATTTCCTGTTCATCAAAATTGAAACGGTCCACCCGGGCTCTTTCGGATTTATCGGTTTTTGAAAGGAACCAGACAAAAAAGAAGGCTATCGTCATGGAATAAAGGGCCGGATAACCGGATGGGAAAACTGGTTTTTCAAATCCCAAAACTTCAACCCATACGGCCGGTCCCAGGATAACGAATATCAGGGCGCATACCAGACCTATTGTACCCCCTATCCAGGCCCCGCGCGTTGTCAGACCGCGCCAGAATATGGACAGAATCAAGACAGGAAAATTGGCGCTGGCCGCAATCGCCAGGGCCAGGGCAACAAGGTATGCAATATTCTGCCCCTGAAAGGCAATGCCCAGAATGATGGTTGCGATGCCGATCATCACCGCTGTAAGTCTCGAGACCAGCACCTCTTTTGATTTCCCTTCACTTCCGAGCCTGAATACATTGGCATAAAGATCGTGGGATATGGCCGATGCACTCGCCAATGTCAGTCCGGCAACCACGGCAAGGATCGTTGCAAATGCCACGGCCGAAATTATGCCCAGAAAAACCTCCCCGCCCAGAACTTCGCCAAGGTGGACGGCCACCATATTGGTACCGCCTATGATATTTCCCGACGGATCCAGGAACCGGGGATCCCCCTGAACCATGGCCACGGTACCCGCTGCGATGATGTAAAACAGCAGTATAAATACAAAAGAGACGATCAACAGGGCCACAAAAGCCGATTGCCTTGCATTCCGCGCGTTGGGAACGGTAAAAAACCGCATCAGGATGTGCGGAGATGCAATAATGCCGAATAATAACCCGGCGGACATCGACAGCATGTTGAAAAAACCGATATTCAGGCCGCCCGGCAAAATCAACAGTTCGCCATTTTCATGGTTTGCCATAGCCTGCTGATAGAGCGCCGCATAATCAAAACCGAATGCCTGCATGACCCAATAAGCCATACAGGTGACTCCAAGCATGAGAATTACGGCCTTGGTAA
>JARRLM010000451.1:2239-9408 GCA_037386985.1 Acidobacteriota bacterium
AGGCGACGTAGAGCACCATTAAGATGCCGACCAGAGCGACGGCATAGTTATAGGGAATGCCGAACAGGACCTGGACCAGCGCGCCCGCACCGACCATCTGGGCAATCAGGTACACAAGGGCGGATACGAGTGCGGCAATCGAGGCGTAGATCCGCATGGTTTTTTGTTCCAGACGACCGCAGATGATGTCGGCAAAAGTGAACGTCCCAAGGTTGCGCAGGCGGTCGGCCAGCAAAAAAGCTATGACAGCATAGGCTACAGGCGGACACAGAATATAGATAATGGAATCAAAGCCGATGCTGAAAAACAGCCCCGTCAGGCCAAGAAACGTAGCCGCGGACATAAAGTCGCCCGCAATCGCGAATCCATTTTGCCATCCCCTGATCGAGGATCCCGCAGCGTAGAATTCATGCGCCGTCCGGGTCCGTTTGGCGGCCCAGAACGTAATGAACAAAGTAAGGGCTATCACAGCAAGGAAAGAAGTTATGGCGGTCCCGCTGGGTCTGCGCTCTGCAGCCTCTGCAGCCATGGCGGTTCCGCCATTGCCGAGGATCAGGCAAAGCATTATATACAGGTATTTTGGATGCATGAGAGCAGGATGTTTACCGGAAGCTGTACTAGTTTTCATTGTTGCGCTCCTGCATCTCTTTACGCACCGGTTCAAACTCGACATTGCATCGATGCAGATAGATACCTGTTAGTAAAATGCAAATGATGAAGAGGATCATGCCTGCCGCCATGCCGACGGTAAAAAAGCCGGAAGAAAACAATTGGCGCGCGTACAAATCGGGCGTCCAGACCGCAAGCCCGATAAATATCACGAGACTTGAAAATGTGATGATCGCAAAACTCCAGGCATAGCGTGCCCGGCGTTTCAGTGACCGTTGGAATTGTTCATTCTTTAATTTTGACAATTCGTCCATCCAGCCCATAGCCTTTCCCCCGGATAGATTGTTGCATGTCGCCAGGAACATGCTCGCTATTTAAGAGTTACCTTGAGCCTACAACTGCCCGACCCGCTTGTCGATCACGCGTGCGGCCTTCATTTCAAACCTCGGCAACGGCCGGGCCGCAAGCTCGACTCCAACCCGCAAACCGAGACGGAGGGCGGCTTTTCGCCCGATAGCCTTCACGACATCTTCAGGATTGCCGCCGGCTACTTCGACAACAATCGTAAGCTCATCCATTTCATGGATTTCATCAACGATCACCCTGAACTCCTGCACGCTCGGGAACGAGCGGACTATGGATTCCACGGAACTGGGGAATATGTTGACGCCTTTTACAATCAGCATCTGGTCTATCCGCCCGACAATTCCCCCATCCATGCGCGCACAAGTACGGCCGCATTCGCATACCTCATGGTTGATCCGTACATGGTCCCCCGTACGGTTCCGCAAAACCGGAGATCCGATCCGGTCCAGATTCGTAATGACGAGCTCGCCCTCATCGGCCGGTTCCAGCGTCGAGGGATCTATCACTTCGACCAGAAATTCGCCCTCATTCAGGTGGACGCCGCACTGCCCCAGGCAGGTCAATCCATGCGCCCCGATTTCGGTCGCGCCCGTGTGATCAAAGAGCCCGGCGCCCCACGCTTCCTCGATCCGGGCCTTTGTCCCTGCAACGCTTCCGCCGGGTTCACCGGCGACTATGATTTTACGGACGTCGGACTTTTCCAGGTCGATATTCTCCTTCCGGGCCACCTCCGCCAGGTGAAGAGCATAGGAGGGTGTACAGCAGAGCACGGTTGCCCGCAGTTCGATGAGATTTTTCAGGCGCTGGTAGGAATCCTGGGCGCCGCCTGAGATGGCGAAAGCCCCGATCTTTTCACAACCGGCCCAGGCCGCCCAGAAGCCGATGAAAGGACCGAACGAGAAGGCGAAGAAGATGCGGTCGGATCGGGTGACGCCTGCAGCGCAATAAACAGCGGCCCAACAGCGCGCCCACCAGTCCCAGCTCTCGCACGTGTCGAGCCATCGAAGGGGCTTCCCCGTTGTACCCGAAGTCTGGTGCAGATGGATGTAACGGTCGAGAGGAAATGTAAGGTTGGTTCCGAAGGGGGGATGCGCTTCCTGGTCTTCCACCAGCTCGCTTTTCCGCGTGAAAGGCAGGGATTTGAAATCTTCCAGGGAATCGAGCATCCGTACGTCCGTGAAACCCGCATCGCGCAATCTGCGGCCGTAAAACGGATTGGAGGCAAGCAGGTCCTTCACAAGCACCCGCATGCGCGATATCTGGTGCCGGGCCAGTTTCTCGCGGTCGGCCGTTTCAATACCCCGGTGGAAGTAGGATATTTCCATTGAGAATCTCTATAAAGGAAATCACTCGGATGCAGGTTTCGAGTGTTTGCCGAAGAACTCATAAACGCTCGGCAAACAGGCCGTTATCACGGGGCCATGGCTGATACCCGGCATTTCGTTGTATTCGTAAGTCATGTTCAATTCTTTTGCCTTTTCGACCCACCCCCGGGTATTGGCAACGGGAACCATCTCGTCGGCATCGCCATGAACAAACAACACCGGCATATCCTTGATTTTCTCCAGGCTGTCGGGATTGAGGCCGAACGCGGCAGGTGCAACGGGAGCCAGGGCAGCCCATACGGATGCGTACTTGACGCCCAGATGAAGCGTTCCGGCTCCGCCCATGGAATGGCCCATCAGGTAAATCCGGTTTTCATCAACGTTGAACTCCTTGCGGACGATGTCCAGAACGTTCATCACATCTTTTTCGCTCAACTCGCGGAGATTCGGCGGATCATTGGGGCCAGATCCACAGCCTCTTTGCCCATCATGAACACCGGCCCGACGCCCAGACCGTGCAATGTCACGATGAGGGGCGCCTTCCTGTCTTTGCTTACCTTCGAGGAAACGAACAGCATGTATTGCATTTCTTCGTCTGTTTCCTTGAAGAGATAGGTCCGGTTCTGAACGCGGGGATCAGCCTGCATCCCCATGAAACCGCCGCGCTTCGCCTTGGGCTTGGCCTGCTGCGCAGTTTCCTGTGCAGTCGCAAATTGAGTTTGGACCAAACCGAACGTTAGACACAATGCAGTGAGGAAAATTATCAACTTTGTTCTGTATTCAAATCTCATCGATGTATCTCCTGACAGATGGTTTAACCCGTATATCCGAGGATGCAGTTCAGTTGCGGATAGATATAGAATGGTCGTTACTCCTATGTCAAGCTATAATAGATTATCCGGTAAAAGATTGATCTGCCCTGCGATGTATAATTTAATTAGTTTCTGTCGCGAAACTACCTATGCTACGATTCTTTCGATCTGTTGACGCTTTTTTTGGAGTGCGGAAGCAAGCTGCTGCCTTCTTTAATTAGTTCATTTTAAAATATTTAAGGCGCAAGCAAGCTTGCGCACTCCAAGGTTTCTCGAAGTTAAGAAATATGATACTTGAGAACGAACCTATGCCCCTGACACTGCAAAAAATTGAACCTGTATCCAAAAAAGCCCGTATTGTGGCATCTTTACGGGAAGCCATTATCTCGGGTGAAATCAGTAGCGGAGAACAGATTGTCGAAGGAAAGCTCGCGCAACAGCTTGGAGTCGGGCAAGGGGTCATACGTGAGGCGTTGATCGAACTGGAGCACCGCGGGTTTGTCCAGCGGATACCTTTCGCCGGCACACAGGTGACCGAACTGACGCTTCAGGACACTCAACAGATATACGACATCCGGATTGAACTGGAGCCGCTCGCTTTTTACCTGGCCGGTCCGAACATACAGTCACAAAGACTCTCCCAACTGCGGAGCATAGCCGACAAAGCCGCCATCGCGTCCAGGGCAGGAGATCTCACCGCCTTCTTTGAGAACCATCTTGACTTCCGAAAGAAGGTTTGGACGCTATCGGGAAACCGGTATCTCGAGCAGATCCTCGATCGCATCGTCATCCCGCTGTATGCGCTCTACATGATCCGGCAGTCGTTCAACCTCGAAGGCATCCTTCAGACGACGTTGGACTGCATAAAACATCAGGAAAGGATTCTTGCAGCCTATGAGCGGAAGAACTTCGGGGAAGCGCGGGAAACAGCGCGCAATTTCCTGAAAAAAATGAAGGAATATCTGGGCACCCGGCTTCCTCCAGCATCCCCTGAATGAATTTTACAGCGGGTGTATGCCGATAGTTTAAGTGAACACTCCACCCGCGGAGCGGGTGGTATCATGACGCCCCCTGGAAGGGGGCAAGAGACTAGCCAGGGGCGTAAGCCCCTGGTATGTTCCGTTTTAAAGCGAGCCCCGGAGGGGCGACAGAGGATTCATAGTTAAGTGCAATCTGTCGCCCCTCCGGGGCTCGCTCATTTCTGTATCTTTACCGGGGGCTTCAGTCTTCGGCTTCGCCTGACATGCGCGCCCCCGGCTATGTGCTTCCCGCCCTTTCAGGGCTTTTCATTTCATATCACGCCTGTCTAATGCTGTAACGGTAGAGCCTATGCGAGTCGTAGCACCAGAGGCGGTGATTTACCATAATAAGAAATTAAGTCACCCTCCCGCTTTTCAATCCGAGCGCACGTCTGACAACCGGCATGCTTACGCAAAGCGCTGCAAAAGAATGGAAGAAAACAATTGTGTATCCAGTCGGAAAATCGAATCTGTACGAAGCGACGATAGCGACGATATTGAGAACAGTGCCGATGATCCATGCACTGATAAGAGGTATGCCCCTGCCTACAATGACAGCAATGAGCGCCGGTGCCAACAAAAGAGAGAACACGATGAGCACACCGGCGAGTTTAACGGAGCTCGTAACCGTAGCCGCAAATGTGATGAAAAAAAGCACGTCCCGAACAGCGCCGGTTGTTTTCCGATGAAAGAAAAAGATGAATACACCCAGCGCCGAATAAAGGACGGCGGTTTTGACTATTTCTCGAAGCGGAGTGAAAAGGATGTCGGCCGCCATCAGCTTTTGAAATGTTTCCATTCCATGGGAGGATTTGGACAGGAGGATATACACACCGGCAATTCCAAAAGCGTACATGAGACCGATGAACGGTTCGGGATTTTTCTCATGTTTCGAAATCAAACTGATGCTATAGCCGCCAAGTAGAGCAAAAAGAAGAGAGATGGGATAAAGATATTCTCCGTGGAGAAATAATACGGACAACGCGGCGCCCAGCGCCGCCATTTGTCCTATGGCAAGATCAGTGAAAATGATGCCTCGCCGGATGATCTCCAATCCGAAATAAGAATGGATCCCGAGCAGGACTATGGACAGAAAAAACGTAGAAAGGAGTATGTCATTCATCAGTCAGCCTCCGGATTATTTCGTCAAAGAGCGTAAAGATGTCTTTTGCCTCAGCGACTGCTCCCACATCATGAGGAATCTTGACGATACTGATGCCGTACTTTTTGGCTAGAAGCTTCGAGGCGTCGTCAGGGTGATAGACATCCTGTAGGATGAAGCTCACGGAGCTGGACGCAATCATTTTTTCAAGGGATTCAATGTGTTTTGACGTGGGGGGTATGCCGGGAAGCGTCTCCACAGTGCCAAGCAGCTTCAGATCATAGCGGCGCAGAAAATAATCATAGAGTTTGTGGTATTCGATAACTGTTATCCCTTTCACTTTTTCAAGCTTTCCATCCCACTCCGCAAGCTTGCCATTCCATCTTTCCGTGAAAGTCCTGTTTTTGTTTTGGTATTCGCTTTCCCCCGCCGAGTCCAGCTCGGCAAGCCTGTCTGCGATCGATTTGGAAAGAAGCGGAATATTATGAGGATCGAGATAGAAATGGGGATTCCCCTCCGGATGGATGTCCCCCTGGGCGCGGGATACACCCGCCGGAACATCTATCAATGGAACGGAACGCGATAAATTCAGCAATCCCCTGGAGCCAACATTGATTTTAGGATTATTTGCCTGATTCATCAGCGGCGGGAGCCAGCCAATTTCCAGTTGCGCGCCGCTCATAATAATCAGATCAGCCGCCCTGAGCTTGGCGATGTATGATGGTTTTGGCACGATTACGTGGGGATCCCAATCTCCATCCGCCAGCGCGTGTACATCGACTCTGTCCCCGCCAACCTGTCGCACAATGCTTGCGATATAGGGATATGTGGTAGCTACGTGAAGCTCTTCAGCATATAAGGGTAATGAAATAGATAACAGTAGAATTGAAATCATTATTCTTTTCATTTTTGTACCTCTCTTTAAAATGAGTGAGCGCCATGCG
Organism: Acidobacteriota bacterium; assembly: GCA_037386985.1. GTDB lineage: Bacteria > Acidobacteriota > UBA6911 > UBA6911 > UBA6911 > UBA6911. Next base: position 8,417 of record JARRLM010000451.1, read on the forward strand.
CACCAATAGTTATGTTGAACTGGAGAATCAGCTCGTTATTGATTTTTTGAGATGATCCTTCATCAGAGCATGGCTGCGTAACGAGGCAGATTCTCGTGCAGGTTCGCCCCGGCGGTATCGGTTTTGATCCTGTTCTTCTGCAGCAAATCGAAGCGGAAGCCGGTTCGCCAACATTGAGAAACCCTGTACACAAACTGCGAATATAGCCCGGATTGCTTTTTGTCCAGGCTCACCATCCCACCCGAATTGTCATAGCGGTCTCCGGACATGGTCCTATAGAGAAATTCGGTTTGAAGTGAGAGATACCGGTACGAGCCGAGCAGATATTTCAGCGTAAGATCACCGCCGAATATGAAGGTATCGCCATATTCGCCAAAACCCTGGGGGTTTTCAGCGGGGCTCTGGTCGACTCCATCGTTCACACGCGTTTTCCCGTAGGCAAAAGAGCCTCCAAAAAGCGCTACCAGTTTTTTCGCTTCCAGGGATGATTGAAGGTATCCCACGTAAAGATTCGGGGCCTCGCTGTCCTCGATTTCATGGGCGCCGCCGGCGTCCTGAAAACCTTCGACGCCGAAGCTTGACTCGTTTTCGCCTGCGAGTATCTCGCCGCCGAACATGAGATAAAAAGAGGTTGGCGCCAGCCATGTCAGCCGCGCGCCTATTTCGTTGAGTTTTTCTTTACCGAAAAAAGCGCGATAAACCAGAGGCGCGTCGGCAAAGTCCCAGTAATGTGCATGCTGTTCATTGATCCTGCCGAAACTGCTCAGAAATTTACCCGCCTTCACCTTGAACCCTGAGGGCAGCCTTCTGGTGTTTAGGTAGGCTTCCTCGATCTCGAAGCCTTCCCGATGCAGGTGAAAAATGGCAAAAAGATCAAAATAAGGATCGACGACGGAGAAAAGAGACATTTCAGCGTAATTGAAATTAAAGCCATTCCTTGCATTCGGCCCGACTTCCTCCCCTTGGCTGCGCGCCTGCAGCAGCCCCGAAAC
>JARRLM010000452.1:0-1135 GCA_037386985.1 Acidobacteriota bacterium
GTCCTTTTCCCCGATGCCTGTCGGATCGTATCGACGTGCAGGGAGACGATTTTGCCGTGGTAGGGTTCCTCATGGGTTACGATGTCGGTTTCAGGATTCATGGATTCCATTCTTGCCTCCGGATACAGGATTCAGCCGGCATGTATCATAGCGCCCGGCTATTAAGTTATAGCAGGATTTCGCTGAGAGGCTGCGGAAAATCCGTATGCATCGTGCTAATATGCACCACGTTTCGAAGTGAACGAATTCTGAAGACCCTGAAGGATCTATGGATTCTTCTTTTTGCTGCCGACTGCTTTTTAGGATTCAATCATGGCTTTACGGAAAGAACTCGATACGATCCGACAGGCATCGGGGAAAACGACCATTCGCGAAGTGGTCCGTCATCCGGGAGGAGTCGCCGCAGTTCCTGTCCTGGAAGATTCCCGACTTCTGCTGATCCGGCAATTCCGCTACCCAATCGGCAAGTATATTTATGAAATTCCCGCCGGGAAACTGGACAGCGGCCAACCGCCCCTTGAAACAATAGCACGCGAACTGGAGGAAGAAACGGGCTATCGAGCCGGGATCTTAATCCACGAGTGCTCTTTCTATACAACGCCCGGAATCAGCAATGAGCTAATCCATCTCTACACAGCACGCGACCTCACACCCTGCGCCCAACGCCTTGAAGAGGGAGAGCATATCACGCTTGAAGCACTCACCCTTGCAGACTGCCTTGAGAAAATCCGAAACGGTGAAATCCGCGACGGCAAAACCATCCTGGGCATACTCTGGCACCGGATGAAGTAAAATTATTTTCTACAACTATTTAACTTTAGACCCAATTCTGTCGATATATAGGAGGAATGCGTTAAATTTTAGAGTTACCAGCTGCGCCTGTACTTGCGTTGGCATAGGATGCCGGCATGTACTATTTTTCGTTTAAATGTTGTCCATAAAGGATTTAAGGGAAATACATGAATCCTTGAATCCTGTTTCTTAGCATTCCCTGCCACGGCTGGCCCGCGAGCCCGAGCAAGGGATCTGGTTGAAATTATTAATTCTTCTGCGAGTGAAAAGATGATTTGTCCTAAATGCGGATTTGATCAGGAAGAAAGACTGGACTGCAAAGAATGCGGTATTGTATTCAGTA
>JARRLM010000452.1:1260-4234 GCA_037386985.1 Acidobacteriota bacterium
ATCAGATACATCAGAATCAGACTGAAATAGAAACCCAGATGAGACAGATTAAAGAGAGGCTGGAGAGATCGTCTCAGGAATCCGCATCTCAGATCCCGCCCGAAATTCTGGACAATCTTCCAAAATCGGAAGAAATGGAACAACAAGCCTCCGAACTGACGGATAACCTTAACCGCGCGCATGATCAACTCACCAATCTATGGGAAAAAACAGGCCAAAATTCCTATCAGATCGCGGAATTACACGATCAGGTTGCTTCTCTTTGTGACGAAATTCTTGAGACAAGAAACCAACTGGAAAGCATAAAACAGAATCAGGTCGATGAAGAGCCTAAAACCATATATGAGGATGACGTCAAAGCTATACGGAAAAACCTGGATGAGTTGGGTCAGTTTATCAGCGGCTTAGGCAGAAAACCTTAGGCGAGAACCTTCCGCCTTCGCCCCTAGCCGAATCTTCGATAAGGCCGGGCTTCAGGCTACGCCCTCCGGGCTCCGCCTGACAAGTCGGCGGACAAGTTGGTGTTCGTCTCCCTTGTGTTTGAACTCTTAAATCCTTACCCGTCTAATCGTACATGAATCTTCCCTTTGTCCTGCCGTTAAAACACCTCCATCTCTCGACATAACGAAGCTCCTACACAATACAATTACAGTTTCCAGCCGGTGATAAATGCGGGCTAAAGGACATAGGCTGTGCTATAATTGCGGGATGAGCAAAATAGCAGTCGGTTCAGATACCGAGTCATATTGTACAAAATGTAAGCTGGTTCTGGCTCACACCATCGTTTCGATGGATGGAACGAAACCCAAGCGGGTTCAGTGCAAAACCTGCGACGGCGAACACAATTATCGAGCCACAATACCGAAGTCAAGAACTACGGCAGCTAAAAAAACAAAAACGGCCAGAGGCACTTCCAAGAAAACCCGCCAATCCTGGGAAGAGGAGATGAAGAAGGCCGCTGATAAACCTCACAAGCAGTACAGCATGTCGGGCAGTTTCAGTGAAGGTGACTGGATAGAACACCATACATTCGGGTTAGGTTGCGTTCAGACATTCACGGCCCCGAACAAGATCACTGTCCGCTTTGCCGAAAGCACCCGGATGCTGGTCTGCAACTATAGTTAGGTGAAAACCGTAGTCTCTGCCCCCGGCTCCCTGCTGGATACCCTTCAACTACTGGTGCCCGGAGCTTCCAGGCGAACTTTGCGCCAAATGCTGGTTCAGGATCGAATCAGCTTAAATGGAGTCGTGTGCCGTAAAGCCGTGCACCAGGTTCAGCCCGGAGATTTGATCGAAATCGGGCCGCGACGGAACGCTCCCACCCTTCCCAATGAGCTTGAAATTGTCTTCGAGGACGATGCAATTCTCGTCGTGAACAAACCTTGCGGTCTTCTGTCCGTTTCGACTCCGAGTGAACGGGAAAAGACCGTGTATGCCCTTTTAAGCCGGTGCCTGAAAGAGAGGAATCCCGGGGAGGCCCTTTATATCGTTCACAGGATTGACAAATTCGCGAGCGGCTTGTTGGTTTTTGCCAAAACCGGGGAGATCCAGTGCCGCTTGAAGGATCTGCTCAGCACTCACGAAATCCGGCGCATGTACTGGGCAATTGTGGAAGGAATTGTCGAACAGGAGCGGGGCACTGTCCGGAGTTTTCTTGCAGAGGACAAAACCTTCCACGTTCACTCTGTCCGGGACAGGAAACAGGGGAAATCTGCGGTCACGCACTACCGGACTCTTTGTCGATTCCAGGATATTTCCACGCTTGAGGTGACTCTGGAGACAGGGAGGAAAAACCAGATCCGCGTTCATTTATCTGAAATCGGGCATCCGGTTGTGGGAGACAGGGCTTATGGCCGCGGGAATGATCCGCTTGGAAGGCTAGGCCTGCATGCGTTCCACCTGGGGTTCATCCATCCGACCCGGGGTGTGCCGGTTGAGTATACGGCCGAACCGCCACCGGAATTCTTTCCGTACTTACCTATAACAAAGGAATGAAATAACAGTTTCGAGTTCTGGAGTTAGACGTCTGAAGGTCTGAACGTTTGAACGTGCGAACGTCTGAACGTGCGAACGTGTGAACGTGCGAACGTGCGAACGTCATCTGACGGAAGCCCATATCTGATTGATCGAAATCGGGATATTGGTGTAGCAGGAATATTCTGACGTTCGGTTTTCGGATAGTCACAGGACCTCCAGCAGAGCTGGAGGCTTGATTATGTGAGCCGCTCCATTAAGCACGAACAGCATTATCGGGGTCGGTATCGGTATCGCAGTCGCAGTCGATTTCGATATCATCCGCGATAGCTATTCCGAATATGCATGTCTTTTAAACGATCATAAAAACCTGACCTTGTAGGTTAAACACACGCGAAATCATTCCCTGTAGACTCCCGGATCTGTCAAATCTTTGCTTCCTTCCCGGCAGAGCCGGGGGGTCTCCCAACGGGTGAAGCCGAACCTTTTGTCTGTCACAAAACGGATTATCAGGAGATTGTTTGAAGCAGATTTTCCAGATCGGTGACGCGGCGGATATGGTAATGCGCCCCGTCAACCCGATCTTCATCTCCTACCATCACTGTTATCATTCCAATTTCTTTTGCAGCCTTAATATTTGTCTGTGAATCCTCTATCAACAGGCAATCCTCCGGCCGGGCGCCGATAAAATCCATCGCCTGCATGAAAGCCCGACGATCCGGTTTGTTGATGAACTCCAGCAGGTGAATATCGACGATCGCTTCAAAGTGCTGCAGGATCCCGGTACGGGACAACACGCGCCGGGCATGCCGGGCATCGGCATTTGTGAAAATGACCTTCCTCAATTCCAGGCGCCCGAGCATTCGATCCAGATCCGGATCTCTTCGAAGAAAACGATCCAGCGGAATATCATGAACGAAGTCGAGAAACTCATCCGGATCTACAGAGTAGTGGCGACGCAGTGCATTCAGAGTCGTCCCCCAGGTCTTGAGAAACTCTA
>JARRLM010000453.1:0-2963 GCA_037386985.1 Acidobacteriota bacterium
TAATTTCGCGAAAATCGCATCTAATCTTGGTTTTAAGATTTTGGCGGTATCGGACTCGCGAGGCGGGATTTATAGCGAACAGGGACTGTCTCCCATGACCCAATCCCAGTCGTTGTAAGTGCATTCCTCGATCGGCACAAAAAGATTGATCCCGGCGTTGTTGCACACGATGTGGACTTTCCCGAAAATACGTTCGGTTTCATCGGCCGCCCTTGCAAAAGCTTCCCGGTCGGTGACGTCCAGCTCGACGGCGTGGATGTTGGGATTGTTGTTAAATTTCTCCATTGCCCGTTCCAGGCTGTCGGTGCGTATATCGGCAATGACGACCTTCATCCCATTTTGGGAGAAGACACTGGCCATGCCAAAACCCGCGCCGCTGGCGCCTCCGGTTATGAATGCTGTTTTTCCTTCTACATTTTTCATGAGTCCGTCCCCGCTGATGGCTGTCGTAGTTTCTGTATTCATTAGAGCTTAAGTTTCATCCACATAGTTGTGGTTTGATACGGCAATACCTCTAAGGTGTTCATCAGCCGCTGGGCAATAATTTCCTTTCGTGATATGTATTAGAAAGGTTCACCGTTCAAGGTTTCCCGTTTCCGGTTGGAACTTGAACCGGAGATGAGAGGTTTGCCGGCCTATGTGAAAACCTGCCCTCGAGTTGGGGCAGATTGCCGAAACCGGGATTTATGATTTCTTTTCCCGAGGAGATATTTCAATGCGAGTTTTTACGGCGCGGGCTATTCCCCTATTCGCCCTGTGGCTCCTGATAATTTCATCGATGGGTTCTGTGGCTTCCGCACAATCGAATTCAGCTGTCGAGAAAAGGATTGTAGATTACCTGCGGGAACATCATGTGAAACCTAAACAGCCGGTCGTAGTTTCAAACCTTCTCAATAATGTTTTTACAGGAGAAGAGGAAAGGAAAGAAATCAACCGGCTTTTCAACGTCTTTTTCAAAATTCCGCTCTTTGTTGTGCAGCACAAAGTTGCGACGGATCGGATTCCGACTCTCGAGGATATATCGCGCCAGTTTAATCTGAGCGTCGCAGGTGAAGCGGATGTTCTCCTTTCAGTTATGGAACTCGATCCCAGGATCCCGAAATTTATGACCAGGGACCGGGATGGCGGAGAAATTCTGAGCGTGGACATCGAGGCCGTTAAAAGCGATCCGCGTTTCAGCCAGGCCATCGAGCGCACGTTGGCCGGTTGGTCCGGCAGGGCAGCCCCGGAGTTTACTCTGGATCTGTTCAGCGGCGACAACATCAGTCTGAAGGATCTGTCAGGCAAAAATTACCTGATCTATTTCTGGTTTTCAGGCTGCCCTCCCTGCATGAAGCTGGCTCCGTACCTGTCAAAACTGCAGGAGAAATACACAGACAGCAATTTCCTGGTTTTGGCCGTCAACGCCGACCGACTGCTTGGGCTAAATACGACCGACAAAGAGAGGGCAGCTTACATAGAAGAGAATGCGCTCCGATTGGAGTTCGCGCATTCGAACAGGGAGATGCAGGAGGCATACGGAAATATCAGCGTCTATCCCACCTTTTTCCTTGTCGATTCGAAGAGTGTTATCCGTAAACATTATATTGGCTATCAGGCTCCCGAGGTTCTGGCATCCGGGATCGAACAGATTCTGGGAATCGAGTAGGATTTCATGGAATTGAAATATATTGAAATATTCTGTGCCGTAGCAGAGCTTAAAAGCTTTTCCAAGGCCGCTCAGGCGCTGCACCTCACTCAACCGACTGTCAGCATCCACATAAGGTCTCTGGAAGATGAGTTTTCCACGAGGCTCTTCGACCGGATGGGCCGAACGGTCCTTCCCACTCAGGCCGGCAAGATTCTGTACCGGTATGCAAGGGAAATCGTTCAGCTAAAAGAGGACGCCCGTCTTGCCATGGAAAAGCTGGAAGGCACCATGAGCGGCAATCTTATTATTGGAGCCAGTACTATCCCGGGTGAATACATTTTGCCGTCCCTTTTGGCACAATTTATAGATTCCTATCCTGAAATATTCCCTGCACTCAAGATCGGTGATTCAAGCGGTATATATAAAAGCGTTCTTGAAGGCGAAGTGGATGTCGGTATAGTCGGCGCCCTGATAAGGGATAAGAATATTGTTTCAAAGAAATTTCTCGACGACGAACTTGTACTGGTTTCCTCATCAGCCCTTAAATCCTCCACCATGGATACAGGGGCGCTAAAAGAGATACCCCTCCTGGTTCGAGAGTCCGGGTCCGGATCGAGAAGAACACTCGAGATGCATTTAAAAAAGATCGGTTTGGCAATCGAGGATCTCAATGTCGTTGCTGAAGTGGGTTCCTCCCAGGCTGTGATACAGGCAGTGGAGTCCGGCATAGGGATGGCCTTTATCTCCCGGCTTTCCGTTGTGAGAGAAATCGAAAATAAAGTTTTGAAAACCGTTCCATTAAAGGGAATGGAGATAAAACGGAAATTCTATATAATCACACACCGCCTCCGATTTAAATCCCGCATCTGTGAGACGTTTATTGAATTCCTAACATCATGACCCATTGAAAATAGTAATTTTTCCTATTATTTATAGAAGTAATAAATTTGACACAATCATTTATTCGAGGACTCCCTGGCAGGATGAGCCGGATCCGGCGGTGCAGGCAAAACAATGGCTGCGAACAACAATCGTACGCTGTGTCAGTTTCTCAAAGTCAAAATCATTGATATGGGCTGGCATTCCATCCGACAGGGAGAGGTCCAGCACCTGGTTGAAATCACAATCGAACAGCCTGCCGTCGACGCCGACTGAAAGAGTTGAGCGACACATGACATTGGCGACTGCGCTGGGATTGAACGACTGTCTGAGCATATCGGTGTATTCAGAAAGGTTTCCGCTGTGCTTCAGAAAATCAAGATATCGTCCTACAGGGCAGTTTGTCAGGCAGTACAGGCCGTTGAACTCAACTCCGCAATCATGGCGCAACTTT
>JARRLM010000454.1:0-5639 GCA_037386985.1 Acidobacteriota bacterium
CTTCCAACTGCGGCGACATGCCCACAAACGCCACAACTACATCAGACTCCATGGCACGCGCCATGGCTTCATCCAGCTGAGCCTTTGCCGGCGCCTGCCATTTCAGCGTCACGCCGCCGCCCGCTTGATCGCCGGAGTGCGAATACTCCAATCGAAACTCGTGCGGGGTGGTGTCGGTGAAATCGACGGGGATGGAAGGTACATTGGGAAACTCCATCACCGGCGGCGCGTTCGGCGAATTGCCCGACGATGTTTTGAAGCTGCCGTTGAATACTACCGAAGGGTCGATACTTTCGCGCAAACTGCCTTCGGAAAGAACCTTGCCGTCGAGAAAAAACCGGTAGCTCTCCTTCGGCGAATACGGGAAGCTGTTGCCGGGTTCGACACTGAAAACGTATCTACCCGGGGCAGGCACAGCAATCGTACCGGTCCAGCGAACCGAGTAATTCGGCGTATCGACTTCAGGGTTCGGTTTGGCGTTTTCCCAGTCCGCCTGTACATTGGGTTTTGTTGTTACAGCCACAGGGCGGCCCGTCCAGTCGGGAGTCGCAAAGAATTCCGTTTTCAAGCCCTCACCCAGCCCAAACGCAGTGCGCGGTACCGGAACACCCAATCCCTCAGCCAGCGTGGAACCCTGCGCATACAGGATCGGTGATTTTGAAAACTGCCGGATCATTCCATCCAGTGGCGTTACCGGATCCAGCGGAGTCCCCACATAATTCCCCAGGATGGAAGGCAGGAGATCCGCTGTAGGCCCTATGACTGCGATGGGTCCCGGTGCGCTCTCCAGCGGCAGTACTCCGTCGTTCTTCAACAGTACTAATGCTTCCTGGGCTGCTTTCAGTGCAATCTCTCTATGTGTGGACGAAGCATTGTTCGAATAGGGAATATTGTCCAGCAAACTGGAGCCCGGCGAATTAAACAGGCCCAGACTGAAGCGCGCTGAGTAAAGTCGTTCGGCCGCTTGCGTTACAAGCTCCTCCTCCACCAAGCCCCGACGCACAGCATCTGCCAGCGTGTTGAAGCCGGGATTCCAGATGCTGCACGAAAGATCCGTACCTGCCTTCAGTGCCTGAACAGAAGCTTCAGTAATGTCGGCAGCTTTCTTGTGACCCTCGTAGACGTCCACAATAGCGCCACAATCGGAAACAACAAATCCCTTAAATCCCCACGCACTGCGCAGGTAATCCTTCAACAGCGCCTCATTGGTGCATGCCGGCCAGTTGTTAATTGAATTGTAGGCGCACATCACTGAATTCACTTGGCCCTCTATCACCGTAGAGCGAAAGGCCGGCAGATATGTCTCTTCCATGTCGCGCAGAGAAGGATTCACATTAAAGCCGTGGCGAAGCGGTTCCGGGCCGTTGTGCACGGCGAAGTGTTTACTGGTGGCAATGGCGCGAGGGTGTGTCGAATCATCCCCCTGGACACCTTTTACAAAAGCCACGCCCAGTCGTCCGGTCAGAAAAGGGTCTTCACCATAAGTCTCCTGACCTCTTCCCCAACGAGGATCGCGGAAGATGTTGATGTTGGGCGACCAGAATGTCAGCCCATAAAAAATGCGATGGTTGCCCTCGCGCTGTGCCTGGTTGTACTTAGCGCGCGCCTCCGTGGAAATGACATTGCCCATGCTCTGCACCATTTCCGGATCCCAGGTAGCAGCCATGCCGATAGCTTGGGGAAACACAGTGGCATAGCCCGCTCCAGCCACTCCGTGAAGCGCTTCATTCCAGGTTTGGTAGTCGGGAATGCCGAGGCGAGGGATGGCCGTAGCCCAGTCTTCGAGCTGCGAAGCCTTCTCATCCAGCGTCATGCGGTTCACCAGATCATGCGCACGTTCCTCCGGCGATAGGTCAGTGTTGAGATAGGCTGGTTCTTGCGCTGCCGCAAACACTGCAGTCATTGCAAAGATTAATAGCAGGCCGAGAAGCAATCGACGATTCGGCATGATTACATTCCTCCTGAATTCTAACAATTTACGTTTTTTCGCGCGCCAGTACGACAGCTTGAACTTTTTCGGCACAATCCCAGCTGGGAGAGAATGGCAGCTGTACAAAGTCAATAGGCGGAATAATCTGCGGTTTTATTGGATTGGCTTCGCCTATACCGCCCTGGCCTATCTCGGCATGCAATTCTCCAATGCGAAGTCAGTTACTAGCTACTTCCTGTTCATGTAAATCATGGTAATACGGTGATCCTAATTATAGGCATCGCAGGCAAACACCGAAAGAGAAAATAAAATTCTAACTCAGCATAATTCAAGCTCTAATTACATGTTTGAGTTGGATAACAGGCAAAATGCAATTTTGGCTGGTACAAATTGTGGTTCCGATAGTAAAGACTGCTTTACTTTCAAGCTGTGATAGTAAAGAATCATTTACTAAACGCTCAGTTTGATAAAGCGATCTTTCCTTGGGAGGCTGTCATGGTCAGAATCGTTGGGACTTATGAGAAAGTCAGCACGACCGATGAAACAATAAACGCCTTTGTGCCGGCGCCACTTCCTCCGATCAAACCTCCGCTGGATATTAACAGTGAGTTCGCCGCCCTGCTCCACCGTGCCGAAACCGCGATCGCGAGATTGAAACTTGCCGGAACCATGGTTCCTTCCCTTGACTGGCTCCTTTATTCCTTCGTTCGTAAGGAGGCTGTGGTTACGTCTCAAATTGAGGGTACACAGGCGACACTGGTGGACTTACTTATGTACGAAGCAGTCGGCAAGGCAGACACTGTCGACGACGAAGATGTAAAGCAAGTCTGCAATTACGTGGATGCACTCAATTACTCTAGGAAGCAGATGAGAAGCAAGAAGGGTCTTCCATTGTCCATACGGCTACTCAACGAGGCGCACAAGCGATTGATGAGAAACACAGCCGGCGGAGATCGGCGCCCGGGAGAAATCAGGCAGAGCCAGAACTGGATTGGAGGAACGCGCCCCGGGAATGCAGTTTTTGTGCCGAGCACTGGAATGTCTTAGATTCCCCATTGCTTTACTTGAGTCTCTATTTTAAACGTCATCGTGCTGAGTATTACCGGAGGTTGAATGCTGTACGGATCGACGGCGATTTTGAGGGCTGGCTGAAATATTTCCTGGAGGGAGTTGCAGTTATAGGCGAAGAAACTGTTGCCACCACCCAGGAGTTGTTTGCCTTGATAAACTCCGACAGGAACAAGGTTCTTTCGGGGCGGTCGCCTTCAGTAGCAGGTATTCGTCTCTTTGAACTATTACCCGATCATCCGATCATCACGGTAGCCGAAGCGGTAAAACTGCTTAAGACAACAAAGCCCACTGCGACCAAGGCCGTACTCGGGCTCGTTAATTCAGGAATCCTGATCGAAGCCACCGGTCGCCGACGAGATCGAGCTTTTAGTTATGCTGCCTACCTCGACCTCCTTCGTGCCGGAACAGAACCAGCATAAGTACTGACTTCAACCTGTTTCCGAAAGGAAGATTCGTTAAAAACTGCAGGGACAGAAATGCAATTATATCTCCAGGGCGTAGTTGCCTATATAAGACCCCCACTCCCCCATCGGGTCCCGCTAATCACCACCCTTACCCTGAAATTTTAAGGGCCCAGATTTTTCGAGGCTCAATTTTATGGTGTTTTTAAGGCGGATTCCGGTTGCGTATTGGTTGCGGAAGTTGCGTTATTTTACCGCGTTATGCCGCGATTTGCCGGGTGCAAGTCCTTTAAAATCAATAGAATCAACACTTGACTTAAAATTCGTAATCAGTGGGTCAGCGGTTCAAGTCCGCTCGCTGGCTCCAGAAATCCACACTATCCAGCAATTTTTTTAAGCCACTCAGGATTGGTCCATCCTAAAACTTGGATATTTTGAAAATCGAAATTCTCATTTCCTCCATAAACAAGGAAAGAATCGCCGGTTTTTTTCCCGCTTAAGTTACACCCCTTCCGAATGCCATCAATAAAACCCGGATTAAATGAACTTTCCGACTTAACCTCCGCTCCTAAAAGTTTTGCGGCATGTTCAACTATTATGTCAATTTCCAATCCTCGTTTATCACGCCAGAAATAGAAATCAGCGCGCTCTCCTCGATTGAATCGATATTTCTTTAACTCGGAAATGATATACGATTCGAATATCGCACCGCGCAACGGATGGATATTTAATTGCTGTGTTGATGCAATCGATAACAACCAACAGAGTAAACCCGGGTCATAAAAATATAATTTTGATGTTTTCACTAGCCGCTTCCCGAAATTTTCGTAATGGGGAGGCAGAAAATAGATCAAGTAACTTGCCTCAAGAATTGAAAGCCATGATCGTATAGTTGTATGTGATACACCGGTATCTGTGGCAAGGTTGGAAAGATTCAATAGCGAACCGCACCTGGCTGCACATAGGCGGAGAAATCTCTGGAAGACCGCCAGATCTTTAATGTTAGCAAGTTGGCGCACATCGCGTTCTATATATGTATTTACATACTGGGCATACCATTTTTCAGGTTTCAAATGCCTGTCGTGCACGGGAGGATACAAACCGGAAAATAAGGCCGTATCTAGATCAGGTATAATTTTTTGATTTGCGTATAGTTCGTCAAATGAAAATGGCAACAAATGAATAAGCGCGGCTCTGCCCGCAAGGGACTGAGATATTTTCGACAATAGTCCGAATTGCTGGGAGCCGGTTAAAATAAACCTGCATTGGGAAGGATCCTTATCGACAATCCCCTGAAGATAGGAAATTATTTCAGGAACTCGCTGCACTTCATCGAATACCGCGCCTTTCTCATAGCGCTTCAGAAAATTTCTTGGATCCTCAGATGCACGTTGCCTGACATCCGGATCCTCGAATGAAACATAATCTCTATCCTTAAATAGCTCTCTCGTAAGCGTTGTTTTCCCCGATTGCCTAGGTCCAGTTATAGTAATTACGGGATAGCCTTTTTGAAATTCGCGGATTGCCTGCCTTGCGTTTCTCTCTATCATAGAATTAACTTAAACCTATAGTGTCCTAATTGCAAGTTATACTTTCAGTTTGTCCATCAAGACATCGCCGCTATCCCTTGGAAATATCAGATCGATTTTACTCTTTATAATATTCCAAGAATGGGAGTATTGGTTGCGTATAGGGTGCAAATCACCTCAGTGAGCCCAACGGTTTCTATCAGTCCAGAGTCTTATTCAAAACCTGTTTCGAGTCGGTCGTCACCATTTCAAAGCCGTTCACTATCAACTCCTCCAAAGCAGGGCTTTTTCTGACTGGCAAGAGGTTGCTTGCGCGCATTGAGGAACTTGGATTTTCAGGCGTCTTGGGAAAATTATGGATTTGATTCCAAAAACTCGACAATACCAGGCTTTTGACTGCCTTACTGGGTAGTAAACGCAGAGGATTCTCCCTGAAATTTACTTTAGACTAACCGCTTGATCCATAGGGAACCTTTATGTTGACGCTGGTATATCAATCGCTGATCCATACCCTCTTAAAAGATTTTGCGGACTCATCCCAAATGAAGAATGAACTCGCGCCTTCAAACTGAAAATAATTAATCGCCGGATGTTTGAGCTCCACTAGTTCGGGCTCTCCTTCTTTGCATTTCCAGTAGCCCTTCCCACACGCTGTCTTGTATTTGCCGGGCTTGACCACGGACAAACCCATACCAATGCTTTCACGTT
>JARRLM010000455.1:0-4401 GCA_037386985.1 Acidobacteriota bacterium
TCGCCGTTACAGATCAGGGCTGCGGCATCGAGGCGGACGACATGAAACAGATCTTCGACCCTTTTTATTCGACCAAAGGGGACAGGGGAAACGGGCTGGGACTGGCTGCGGTTCGAGGCATTATTCAGGACCATGGCGGGACCGTAACCGCGGAAAGTCAACCCGGCCATGGCTCCACTTTCAGCATTTACCTCCCGCCTGCCAATCGGGCCCAAAAAACAGGAGATGGCCGTATCCGTTCGAACGCTCCTGCATATCACAGCTGGAGTGACAACTGAGAGGGAGGACCATGTCGTCTGTTGAAGAAAAAGCTCGAATCCTGGTAATTGACGATGAAGAGATCGTTCACGCCAGCCTTAACAAGATACTTACCCGCGCCGGGCACGAAATCCAATCCGTATATTCAGCCAAAGACGGTCTCGAACAATTGAATCAATCCCACTTCGATTTGATAATCGCGGATCTGATGATGCCTGAAATGAACGGCATCCAGTTTCTCGAAGAACTAAGGAACCGGAACTCCCAGCTGCCGGTACTGATGGTCACCGGTTATCCGACAATCACTACCGCGGTCCAGGCTTTGCGTTTGGGAGCCATAGACTACATTGCCAAACCGTTTACGCGCAAAGAGCTGCTCAGTCCGGTGCACCGGGCGCTTTCCCTGCCCGAAGACGAGAGCCTCGAACCCCTGCCCTCTCCCGCAGACTATCAAATCACAAAAGAGCAGCTCGTTCCCGGTTCCATCTGCACCCTGCCTCGACATTCATGGGCCAGGTTCGAGCAGGACGGGACTTTTCTCATCGGTGTGGAAAAATCCTTCCTGCGTATCTTCGAAAAGATTGTTTCCGTCATTATTCCTGAAGAGATGGATCTGATCGAGCAGGGATATGTCGGCATTTACCTGCGGAATGACGCCGGCCAGGAACACGGCGTGGCTATGCCCCTCAGCGGCCAGGTGGTCGCCATCAACGAAGACATCCTCTCCAACCCGTCGTTACTCACCGCAGAATCCTGGCTGATTCGTGTCCTTCCATCACATCTGGAAGATGAACTCAGTCGGCTGGCGGTGAAGAACTCCGACCGCGGGTCTTAGCTTCTTCCTTAGGAAAAATCCATGGGGGCTTCGCCCCTCCCCGGTTGCCATTCATCCCCAGCTATAAGCTGGGGCATTCCGGCTTTTTCCCATAAATCTGCAATCCCGATAATCGGTTTCCCCTGGCAAGCTAAAACTTCCGCCAAGTGCAGTTGCGGTATTTTCCGGGCCGGTATGAATTGTGAGCAAAGGCTTCCGGCCCCATGGTTCTCAACCGGAAACGGGAAACGTTTTAGAAACAGGCATGCATATCTTCCGAGAGCTCTTCAAAATTTTTATAGAAGTTCTTGGCGCCCACGGAAAATCTCATGGCAATATCATTGAGCTTTCGAGGAACGTAGGGAAACAATTTTCGCAGATTGGCGATTCTGTCGTTGTAGAGCAGAACATGATCTTCAGGAGTTATCGATTCGCGGCACATGGGATAGTCCCCCGGCCGTCGATCTATGTCACGCACCCTATGGGTGTCTTTGCCAATCACACGAATGATCAGATTACCCATACTCCATAAATCGTAATCCGTGTGGCTGACTTCGTAGTCAAAATCTATCCATGCAAAGCGACCTGTACCATGTTCAATCCAGATGTGGTCGGAACGAACGTCGCCGTGATGCAGGCCTTGTTGCTGGAGTGCAGCCAGGGCATCAATACAGACTGTCACCTTCCGCATGATCTCCGGCAGGAGATCGAAGAAATAGGCTTCGTGCGCCATATCCAGATCGTCCAGATAGTGATACAACGAAGATCCCGAAATAACGTCAATAACACGAACCAGGTTGCCGACCGGATCTGTAAGGGTCAGCCCCTGCATGAATCGCGGATCGTCTCTCACCACATCGAGAATTTCGGCCTCTTTCCGGGGACTTCGTTTACAGCGAACCCGAATCAGCCCCATTTTCACGATGAACTCTTCGTAAAATACAAGTTTGATCAGCTTGCGCATCCCGGTCGTCAGGTCTAGGGCGTATTTGACCCAAAATTTGGGTTGATCATCAACGCCGAAGCGATTCTCACGGGCGTCGGTAATGACATAATAGTCGTTTCCCCCTATGCGTACCACACTTCCGCTGACAATGTTCATGTACGAGGATGTGTCCTCAAATATTTGAGGGGGGCTTTGAATTCTGCGACCGGACACCTCGGCGATTCTAAGCTGAAGAGCCTTTGTTCCTTCGAAAATCATTTATTTACGCTCAGACAGAAATATATATCCAGGACGATCATAACAGACATTTCGAGATTCCGTCGACAGTCGGGTTCCTCATTCGTAGAACAACACCTCCCAGCCGTAATTTTAACAACATGAAATAATGCGGGCCGGCGAAGCAGGAACGAATGATATTTCCAGGGTCTAACATTCCAAACTAATGTAAACTTATAATAGTTTCGACGGGATTCATAACAAACGTCAGAGTCAATTTATATGGGTGACAGCAACAAGAATGAAGAGCATGTCAACGGATTCCGCAAGCTCCGGTCCAGACTTGTCTGGCACATGCTTTCATTTCCGATCTTCCTGAAAATCATGGGCCTCGGTTTTTTAACCGCCATTCTCTTTGGTAGCGTTACCCTTCTTCAGACAAGAGTCGGTACTTCACGCATTCTCTCCCAAATTCAGACGCAGAAGGTCCTTTCCACAACGAAGCTGCTCGTAAACATAATTGAAAAATCGGTCAGTGACGGCGATACTGCATCCATTAAGCAGTCTCTCGAACAAATCCGGGCGATTTACCCGGAAATACGCTACGTTATCGTCCGCTACCCGGACGGTCGGGTCATGACGTCCACACCCGAGGGGGGCATCCCTCAGGATATCCTGAATATTCCCGGCACTTCCTGTCCTCCCGACTGTGAAACGCGAATATCTTTGGGGACTCCTGCTCTGTATCGCAATAGGAGCTTGCCTGGCCCTGCTGCTTACGAACATCCTTACACGCCCGCTCCACCATCTCGTGGAATCGGTCAACCGGATCCGCAAGGGGAACTTCGATACCCGGGCCGATATCTTCTCCAACGATGAAGTCGGCCACCTCGCCGTCGCCTTCAACCAGATGGCCGAAGCGCTCAATCAGTATCAGCGGGAAGTCCAGGAAAAAGAGAAAGCCCGTGTCAGTCTCATCGAAAGGATCGTACAGGTGCAGGAGGAGGAAAGGAAAAGCATCTCCCGTGAACTGCACGATCATCTGGGGCAATCGCTTCTGGCCATGCTGTTGCAGGTTCAGGCTATTCGCAGCCAGGCCAACCTTCCTGATCCCGCATATCAAAACGTTGAAAATTCAGTCCGCCAGGCAATCGATGAAGTCCACAGACTTGCCTGGGGAATGCGGCCATCCATTCTTGACGACTATGGCCTCGATTCCGCCCTTGCCCGCCATATCGAAGAGGTATCCCGACACTTTGAACTGGAAATCGACTACAGCTTCTCAAGCCCCCCGAACCTGAAGCGTCTGCCCGGCCGCATCGAAGTCTGTCTTTTTCGCATTGCCCAGGAGGCCATCACGAATGTGCATCGCCATGCCGCCGCCTCTCACGCCAGTGTCGTCGTCCTGCGCCAACTGAACGACATCACGATGCTCGTTGAAGACAACGGGCAGGGGTTCAATCTTTCCATGCTGCATGAAAAAAGGGACGAGTGCATGGGCCTCATCGGCATGAAGGAAAGAGTCGCTCTCCTGGGCGGGCAGGTCACCATAGAATCCATTCCCGGAGACGGCACTACTATTCGAGTTAGAATTCCCCTCGACGGAGGTCCGGACACCTATGCGAATACTGATAGCCGATGACCATGCCGTTTTCCGCAGCGGCCTCAAAGCGCTCCTGGAAAAGGAGCCCGATATGGAAGTGGTCGGTGAAACCGGCGATGGATACGAAACCATTCGTGCCGTTGAAGAGAACGATATAGACGTCCTGATTCTCGATATTACCATGCCCGGACTGACCGGCCCCAAAGTGGCGGAATCCGCCCTCAAGAAGAAGCCCGATCTTGTCATTGTCGTGCTCACCATGCATGAGGACAAATACTACCTTCAGGAGTTGTTCCGGCTGGGTGTCCGGGCATATGTACTGAAAAAGTCCACCGGAACCGACGTTGCTCAAGCTATCCGGGCCGCCACAAAAGGAGACCAGTACATCGATCCCGCGCTCACAAATGTCGTTATTTCTTCGTTTGTCGGCCGTCAGCGCCGGAAAAAGAAGACCGGCCGCCTGGACCTCACCACCCAGAGAGAAAAGGAGGTCCTGACCCTTCTGGCCTACGGGCATACCAACGGAGAAATCGCCGACAAATTATGTATTTCCGAGCGGACGGT
>JARRLM010000456.1:0-2948 GCA_037386985.1 Acidobacteriota bacterium
TGCTGCCTCCATTACAGAGCCGGGGGACTAGGCCAGCGGCACAATACTCTCATATTCGCAAACCTGCACGCACACGGTGCACCCTACGCACTGGTCCGCATTGATAAAGGACCTTCCTTTTCTCTTGTCCCCATCCTTCGTTACTCCATCCCCCGGAACCCAGCTGATAGCCGGGCAGTTGACGTTCAGGCATATTCTGCAGCCTCTGCAGTAGTCCTCCTGAATCCGGTAATGGGGATGGCTGAAGCGCTCTTGAGGCCTGGCACGGCGCAGCAGCATGCACGGGCTGTTTTTTGTAATGATGACCGATGCCTCGTCCCGCGAGACTTCCTCCCGGATAACATCTATGGTTTCCTGTATATTGTATGGATCCACCGTTTTTACGTGCTTTACGCCGACCGATCGCACCAGTTGTTCGAAATCAACTACGGGCGCCGGTTCCCCTTTAATTGTAAATCCGGTACCCGGATGCTCCTGCTGCCCGGTCATGGCCGTAATACTGTTATCCATGATTATGGTCGTGGAATACCCGCCGTTGTAAACGGCATCCATAAGGGGTCCCAGACCGCTGTGAAGGAATGTCGAATCTCCCAGAACCGCGCAAATTTTCCCCAGCCCGTCTTGACCCAGGACCTTGCCCGCCCCATAGGATCCGCCGACTCCAGCTCCCATACAGGTGGAAAAGTGCATGGCCGAAAGCGGGGGCGCCACGCCGAGCCCGTAACAGCCGATATCCCCAAACACAAAGAGTCTCAGCTTCCTGAGAGCATAGAACAACGGCCGGTGCGAGCAGCCCGCGCAGAGATTGGGCGGACGTTTGGGAAGCTCTTCAGTGGCGACCCTGGCCGGTACATGGCTGAATTCCCTCCCAGTTACAGCCTTGGAGAGCGATTTTTCGATAATCGTTGGGTTCAACTCTCCAATAGACGGAATGAGGTCTTTGCCGTGCCAAACGTCACAGCCCATCGCCCTGATCTCGGTTTCGAGAAACGGATCGAGTTCTTCAACCACAATGACCTTTCGGACCTGGTTGGCGAATTCCCGGATCATTCTCTCGGGCAGGGGCCATATCATGCCCAGCTTCAGGAAAGAGTATTGGGGAAATACGTCCTTTGTATAAAGGTAGGAAACTCCCGAGGTAATAAACCCGATGGAAGGATCGTTGATCTCCATTATGTTGCAGGGAAATTCCACATCGGCATAGGTAGCAAGATTCCGCATTCTCTCTTCTACCAGGATCCGGCGGGCCCGCGCATATACGGGCACCATAACCAGTTTGGCAACTTCTTTCCGATCCAGTTTCCGTTCCACTGCGGATTCCTGTCTCTCTCCCAGTTCTACGGGAGAGTCGCAGTGGGACACCCGTGTTTCACTGCGCAGCAGAACGGGGGTATCGAACCGCTCGCTTATATCGAAGGCCATTTTGGTAAAATCCCTGCACTCCCGGGAATCCGCGGGTTCTAAACGCGGCACTTTACCGAAGCGCGTCCACTGACGGCTGTCCTGGTCGTTTTGGGAACTGTGTTGTCCCGGATCGTCTGCGACCGCAACGACCATTCCACCTTTCACGCCGACATAGGATATTTCCATAAAGGGATCCGCAGCGACATTCAGGCCTACATGTTTCATACAGACAAGCACTCGGCCGCCTGTCACGGAAGCGCCATGCGCCACTTCCATGGAAACCTTTTCATTTGGCGACCATTCCGTATATACCTCATCGTATCCTGAAAGCGCGGCCATGATTTCACTGCTGGGAGTGCCCGGGTAGGCGCACCCTACAATGACTCCGGCCTCCCACGCTCCCCTGGCAATAGCCTCATTACCCTGCAATATCCGTTTCATGCATCCTCCCCAACATTCAAATCATGGATAATCTTCAACCCTTCCAGTGTCAGCCATGGCGCGATCACAGAGATGACTTCGGTCTCCTTAGCGATCACGTCAGCCAGTCCCCCTGTGGCGATGACCTTCATTTCAGGTCCCAACTCGTCGCGAAAGCGTGAAACCATGCCTTCGACAAGACCGATGTAGCCGAACAGGAGACCTGATTGCAGCGAAAGCGCCGTATTCTTTCCTATAGCCGTCGAGGACCGGAGAAAATCCACCCTGGGAAGCTTGGCAGCGCGCTTGAACAACGCGTCCGCAGAGATTACCATACCGGGCGCGATCGCTCCTCCCAGAAACTCCCCTTCCCGGGAAATCGCATCAAAGGTTGTGGCTGTTCCGAAATCTACGATACACGCAGGCCCCCCGTACAGGTAGTGAGCGGCGGCTGCATCTACGATTCTGTCGGTGCCGACCGGGGAAGGATCGTCACATCGAATGGAGATGCCCGTATCGCAATCACCGTTTACGACCAACGGTTCAAATTTCAGGTATTGTCTGCAGGCTTCCACAAACGCACCCGTCAGTGGCGGTACAACAGAGGCGACCGCGGCGCTATCCACTGAGGATGCCGTAACATCCGCACGCCGGAACAAACCCAGCATGATAAGGCCGTATTCATCCGACGTCCTCTCGTGTCCTATAGCCAGACGCCAGCGCGGTCCCAGTGTGTTCTGTTCATACAGACCCAACGTAACATTCGTGTTACCGATATCGATTACGAGCAGCATAATAAAATCCAGTGCAGATGGTGTCAGGCTAAAATCTCACCAATATCACAGAAGACCCAATGATGGCTTGGGATTAAAAAATTGGTGAAATTTTAGCCTGACACCATTTGCACTTATTCTCTGGCGGCCGGTTTCCCTGTCGCATCGAAACCGCCTAATCCACGACAGTTCTGGCATTTCCCGCTTCCGTGAGGGTAGCAGGAAGTGCATATCTTCCCTTTTTGCAGCGCCAACCGTCCTGCACCGTGGCAGGCGTTGCATTTCCCGGTACCTTTGCAGTGGGAACATCTTCGGTAGGATTCAGGCATGATCTCAACTCCCATGTTTACT
>JARRLM010000457.1:0-2943 GCA_037386985.1 Acidobacteriota bacterium
TTTAAAAAACATGCACATTCGGAATCGGAATCGGAATCGATATCGAAACCGACTGCGATACCGACCCCGATACTGCTGTTTGTGCCGCTTTATGCGGCTCACGTAATCAAGCCTCCGGCTCTGCCGGAGGTCCTATGACTCCGCGTGTACTGATTGTGAGTTGAACAGTTCATGAATAATCCCACACCAGCAAAGTCTCACGAACGCCCATCCCCACGAAGGCAGCTTTCGGAAAGAACCATAATCGCGCTGGTGGCGGCGATCGCCTCCTTCCCCGCACTGTCGACCGATCTCTATCTCCCCGCTTTGCCTACAATGAGCGAACAGCTCGACTGTTCCGTATGGCTCGTTAATTTGTCGCTGAGCGTGTTTTTTATAGGTATCAGCATCAGTTCGCTGCTCTGGGGCCCTCTGTCCGACAAATACGGGCGCAAACCGATCCTGATGATCGGCATCCCCCTGTTCATTGTGTCGAGCGTTTTCTGCATGTTGAGCCAGAATGTTTTTGAGTTGATCGCAGCCCGTATATTTCAGGCCATAGGTGCGGGCGCGGCAATGGCCGTGAACATGGCGATCGTGTAGGACGTTTTCCCCGGCAAAAAAAGGGAACGGACCTTTGCCCTGGTAACCGTGCTGAACGGCGCCATACCCGTTCTCGCTCCTTCAATCGGCGCTTATTTAATAAAACTGACATCCTGGAGAGGTTCTTTTGCCGCACTGACCTTGATGGGAGTGCTTGTTTTTGCCTTCACCCTGTTTCTGAAGGAGACCAGCACGGAACGTTCCTCGCTGGGTATTCTGCAGACCACGTTCAGATTGTGGGCGGTTCTGAAAAATTCCAATTTTTACAGGCTCATTCTTACATTTTCCGCTGTTTCGATACCCCTCCTTGCGTATATCAGTGCGTCTTCTTTCATTTTCATTCAACAGTTCGGAGTCACTGAAAAGGTTTACGCCATATATTTCGGAGTCACAGCCATGTTTTTTGTCGTCGGCGGCCCCGTATACCTTTTCCTGCAGAGACGAGTGAAACCGTTGAAGATCATAACCTTTTTTTATTTCGGATCGCTTCTCAGCGGAATACTCATACTCACCATCGGGCAACTGGGGACGATACTGTTTGCGCTTTCGATCGCCTGCGGCTTTGTGTCGGTCAGCATCAGCAGACCGCCTTCGAGCAGCCTGCTCCTGGAGCAGCAGGATAAAGATACGGGATCCGCGTCTTCTCTTATACAGTCTGCATTTCTCCTGACCGGCGCGCTGGGCATGCAGGTCATATCCGTTGATTGGGGCAATCGGATTATGGTTCTCGGAATCATGAGTGTTGGGCTGAATCTGGTCGGGCTGGTCCTCTGGTTCTACGCCAAAACAAAATGCCGGATCCCGAAGCATTTCATTTAAAAACGGTCGAAAGTCAAACGTCTAAATACCGTCGAAGGTCTAAAAAACAGTTCGCAAGTTCCAGGTTCAAAAAAACGTCGAAGGTCAAACGTCTAAGGTCTAAATACCGTCGAATGTCTGAACTTATATCTGGTTTGAACTTGCGAACTTGGAACCTGTGAACAGAACTTGTGAACTTGTGAACTTGCGAACCTGGAACTTTTTTTGACTTTAGACCTTAGATGTTCGGCGTTCAGAGGTTCGACGTTCAACCTTCGACATAAACTTTTACAGAATCCCGACAAACTCCCGGGGCAGCCAGCCGTTCCAGCCATTGGGCAGGCTGATCTGATACCATCCGTTGCTCGAGCCGTGAATCCGCACTTTTATCCCCTCGTGGATGGTGAAGACGGTTATGTTCTCCTCTGCAGGCCCGCTGAGGACATCCACCTTCTGTTCGAGGACAATCCCTTTTTGACGGAAATCCCTGTCGTAGATCTTCCAGGCGAGGGATCCTGCCATGAGAACGGTTAATGCTCCTGCGACAAAAGATCCTGTAAGGACTCGGAATGCATGGCGGGGATTTTTCAGAACGATGTACAGAAAGAAAAGGATATTTGCGGCAAGGAAAAGCCCGAAAACCAGCCGGGTTTCCTGGGCAATGGTCAACAGGTCCCTGATGCGTTTCATCAACCGTACGGGAAATGCATCTTCGGGTACTTCAATCTGATCCACGATCAACAGGCCGGCCAGATCCAGGTTTTCCAGAATTTCCCTGTCCGACGGCATCAGCAGTTTTGCTTTTTCCCAGTAATAGATGGCCTGGCCGAGTTTCTTCTGCTTGAAGCAGGCATTACCAAGATTGAAATAGAGAGGGCCGTTTTCATAGCCCATCTCGAGTACACGGACATAATCTTTTTCCGCTGCAGGGAAATCCCCCTCCTGGTATGCAGAGTTCCCCCGGCTGAATAAAAGCCCCGGTTGATCGGGCGCCTGGGCCGCAAACAGGCCGGTTACGGCAATCAGTATCAGGATTGGAGGGACCGGCAACAATCCAGGCATTGGGCGGGATCGGGATATGTCATTCATAATCGGTGGAATTGTTTCACCTCAAATTTTACAACATCATATAATAAGCCGACGCAGGGCCGAATCTTCGATTCGGCTGGGGGCCGAAGCAAGGCTTCGGCCTGGGCGCAGGCGGGCACTACAGAGAACTGCTACGAATCGTCGATCACTTTTTCCAGTGCATCGATATTTCCGCGAATGCGCATGCGTAATGCAGCCTTTTTTTCGGCTGACTCTGCGGCGCTGACAAATCTTCCGAAATCACACTCCTCGAGACAGGCCTGTAATTCTTCAATATTTTCCCGGGGCACCGATTTTCCGGATAAAGTGCGCTTCAGGTTGTCTCCGGTCAACTCAATCTCCGACAGGTTGAATTTGTCAGCCAGGTACCCGGAAAGGGCGGATGACGCCAGGTCGTAATACCGGCGTGTATCCGATTTGCCCTCCCGTTCAGCTGTTTTGAGCCGTTTCAGTGCATTCAGCCGGGCCTTCCGG
>JARRLM010000457.1:3027-5404 GCA_037386985.1 Acidobacteriota bacterium
GCCTTCCGGTTCCTGACTGTAGCCGCGTTTTCGGTCAAAAGGGATTGTTGTCTCCGGTACAGCAGGGTGGATGCATTCAGGATAATGGGGAAAGCGATCACAAGATATATCCATGATTTTCGATAGAAGGGGTCGTCCTTTTTTTCTAATTTCCCGGAGGAAAGCTTGATGAAATGAATATCCGTTCCAAGGCGGGTCAATCCCTGCTTGTTTATGTCAAACAGTCCCGGAGTGGAGACGGCATCTGCGTTGCCTCCCGATACATTCAGGGTGAGGGGTTGTGTCGACACCGTTTCATACCTGTTCTGATCGGCATTAAAGAAAGAGAAAGTGACCGGCGGGATCGTTTGTTCTCCCGGCGCCCTGGGAACCAGGACATATTCCCAGGTTTTTTCCCCGCCGATCTGGTTTGTCTCCAGTATCTCGATTTTGTCCTCGTGCTTTGAGGAATAGATTGTAAAATCCGGCAGGTCCGGCAGAGTAAGATCCGGAATCGTTTTCAGGTTTCCCTGTCCCTCCAGCTTGACCTCAAGAGCGATGGCCTCTCCAGTCCCGGCTTCGTTTTTATCTATATTCGCCGATAATTTGAATTCCCCCACCGCATTGCTGAAGTTATCCGGCCTTCCCTGAGATGGCAGCACCTTCACTTCGAGGGTCAACTCCTGCGTGTTTCTGTAAACAGTCTCAGCCTGGTCGAAAATGCTGAAAATGTCTCTGCCGCTTTCAACCGAAATTGCGAAAGTGCTTGCAGGGATCTTCAGACTGCCTGTCGTGTTGGGAAACAGGGCCTGTTTTAAAATGGTATAGACCTGATACTCTTTCCCGTTGACGGTCCGGCTTTTCCCTCTGGGGTTTTCTTCCGTTTCGAGATCTTCCACCCAGAATCCGGTCAGCGGCGGTTTATCCTGGATCTGATACCCGTGGACTCTTAGGGATGTATAGAGATTGTAGAAAAGAGTTACCTGTTGCCCGGGATACGCGGATTCCCGGTCGAGTTCCGCGCGCATGAATACGGCGTCTCCAATGGATTGCCGGACCGGTTCGGCATCTTCTCCGAAAGGATCCCATGGAGCTATCGAATTACGGCGCTGAGGCGAAGGATTTGCAGAGGCTTGGGTGACCTGAACCCGGATTGCGTTGGTTTCGTACGTTTTATCTCCTACCCTCACTTCAATCGGATCGATCGTAAACTGCCCCTCCTTTTTGGGGACGAGTATGTAGGTGAAGCTCTTACTGCTGCTGGATCTTCCATTAATCCATTGGAATTGAGTGCCGATACTCGGGCCGGATACGACGCTGAAGCCCTGCGGTTCGGGGAAGCTCGGATTTTCGGCCTCATCGCTGTCTTCTCCTGAAATCCTGATAACCAGTTGAACCTGATCATGAATTCCGACAGTATCACTGCCGATACTTGCGGAAACCTGCACGTCCTGGCTCCACGCCGGAAGTCCGGTCAACAGAAAAATAAACAGTGCGGGAATTAAGATTTTTTTCATCCGATTATTATTAAGGACTTTGGTATGCCCTGAGAGGTTTCCCACCCTCATAATATCGTTTACACGTTCATACGTTTAACGGCTTTTTTGTATTACCAATCTCTTTTATTCGTTTTCGGCCTCGACCGGGCTTCCATCAGTTTGCGCTGCTGTTCCAGTTCCTGGTTCCGTACTGCGTCGAGTATCTTTTGAGCCTGTTCCCTCGTGATAGAACCTTCACGCTGCGAAGGCGTGCCCGGTTGCATTTTTGCAGGCGCCTTTTGATTCTTCTGCGTATCGGGATTTTCCCCATTCCGGCTCTCCGGCTGAGGCTGGTTTTCTTTACTCTTACCGGGCTTTTGCTCGTCCTGATCTCCGGAATTCTTGCGATCCCGGCTGCTGTCCTGTTGTTTCTGCTCCTGTTGTTTCAGTTTCTCCAACGCCAGTTCCAGATTGTGTTTGGCGTCTTTGTCATCCGGATCCAGTTTCAATGCCTCAATGAACGCTTCTGCGGAGCCTCTGAAATCGCCCTTTAAGTACAAGGCATTGCCGGAGTTATACAGACTGTCCGTTTTTATTCTTTTGTCCCCTTTGCCGGCGGATTGGCTTAAAGCCTGAATCCCCTCATCGTATTTCGCCTGCTTGACGAGGGAGTTTCCCAGGTTGTACAGGATTTCAGGTCTGCCTGGATTTTTTACCTGTGCTTCAAGGTAGGCTTTTTCTGCTTCTTCGTATTTGCCCTCTGTGAAAAGCTGATTTCCCTCTCTGTTCTTTTCCGTCAACGATTCAGCCAGCGCCTTACAGGGATTCGCCGGAAACACAACTGTCAGAAATAAAGCCAGTGTAAAGAGGTGTACGGTCATCCTCTTATTGTAACTTTGCGGCTTTACCGGTTTTTGAAT
>JARRLM010000458.1:0-1015 GCA_037386985.1 Acidobacteriota bacterium
ACCCATCCGAAGGAAAGCCGCATTCGAACGGCGTGTCTTTTACCGGATTCCGTTTTCTGGGGCCTAAAAAAACCGATGCAAGAATAAACATGCCGGCGATACCGCCGGCGATAATTGCCATTACGCCTATTGGTATAAGCGGATTCATATTTATCAGCTCCCCCCGCTGCGTGGTAACTGTAGCATCGTAGGCTCTTGAAAATCAATTCGATTATGCCTAAGCTTCGCCTGTTGTACTTTTACCACGGGCTGCCAGCGGTTGACTCCGGCATGCATGCTATAATTCAGCCCGGTTTTATCCAGAGAATCCCAGGAGAAAAATATGCAATTGAGCCGATGGTTTTTGTCGCTTTTCCTCACAGCGGGTTTGTGCGGTGTTTTCCCAGCCTTTACCCAGGAAACGGTTGAGGTCGATCAACTGGAGGAGGCAGCCGATGAGGTTATTCAAAGGGTAGAGAAGCTGCGAGGTCTCGAATTTACAGCCCCGGTGCGGAAAGGCGTGAAAACCAGGGAGGAAATTTCGTCCTACCTTCGCGAGCAAATTCAAGAAGAATACAGCCGGGAGGAACTGGAGAGAGAGGGAAGATTGTTGAGCAAGCTGGGTCTTATTCCCTCGACGCTCGATTACGTGGAATTTGTCCTCGAACTGCTGGCCGAACAGGTGGGAGGCTTTTACGATCAGGAGAAGAAAATATTTTATATTGCATCCTGGCTTCCGGTTGAGGAACAGAAACCCGTAATGGTGCATGAGCTTACTCACGCCTTACAGGACCAGTATTTTGATATTGAGAAAATACTGGATGAGGATCATGCAATCGAGAACGACGACCGGGTGATGGCCCATCAGGCTCTGCTGGAAGGAGACGGGATGGTAGTCATGGTCCAGTATACTCTGGACCCGATGGGGCGGCATTTTTCAGAACTGCCGGACCTGGCCTTTGTCATGCAGGCTATGATGTCCACGATGCAGGACCAGTTTTCTGTATTAAGCGACGCCCCTGTATATATACAGCAG
>JARRLM010000458.1:1045-5125 GCA_037386985.1 Acidobacteriota bacterium
TATATATACAGCAGATCCTGCTTTTCCCATACGGCTACGGGGCTTCATTCTTACAGAAAGCGTGGAAGGACAATCCGGGCTGGGAATCGATAAATAAAATGTACTCCGACCTTCCTGTTTCTACCGAACAGATCATACACCCGGAAAAATATTTCGGCGTCCGTGACCATCCGGTGCCGGTATCAGCACAGGATCCTGCAGCCAGGCTGGGGAGTGACTGGAAAGTTGTCTATCGGAATGTTTTGGGGGAATTTTCTCTGGGCCTCCTGTTGAATCTGCGCCTGACCGAAGAGCATTCCAGGAAATCGGTTTCCGGGTGGGGGGGCGATCAGGTGATGTACCTTGAAAACGGAGCCGGCGGCGATGCCGCGTTTGTAAACACGGTTTGGGACACCGAAGAAGTTGCAGAGAAATTTTTCCTGGCAATGGATGAGTGGTTTCGAAAGCGGTTCCCCGATGCAGACAGAAGAAACGAAACTTCAATGTCATTCTCTCTCATTCAGGATGGGGAATTTTACGAAATACGCCGCGAAGGAAGAAGCATTTACCTTGTCTTCGGTCTGCCCGAAACTTACAGCCGCAGGTGGCAAACGAATTAAAAAACGTATGAACGTATGAACGTGTAAACGTATGAACGACATCGCTATGATTGGAAGGTAAGGGTGATGGAATGGAGAAGAGGTTGAGTGTTCAGGTTTAAGATTGTCTCCCCTGCTAAAAAAATATCGACCTCGGACATCAAAGTAACAACCCCCATCAACTCACGTTCGCACGTTCGCACGTTTATACGTTCACACGTTTTTTACGTTCATACGTTTATACAACGACGTTTTAATTCGTCTAAACAATCATCTACGTTAACCCGCCACTGCTCAAGCGAATCGCGGTCTCTAAAGGTAACCGTGTTGTCTTCGATCGTCTGGCCGTCTACCGTGATGCAGTAAGGCGTTCCGATTTCATCCTGCCTTCGATAGCGGCGGCCGACAGCGCTTTTTTCGTCGTAGAAGACATTGAAATGGGGTTTGAGGGTGCGGTAAATATCCTTGGCGATATCCGGCATCCGGTCTTTTTTGACCAGTGGAAGGACCGCAGCCTTGACAGGGGCCAGCCGGGGATGGAACTTCATCAGCGTACGCGGCTTCATCACGCCATTCTCGTCGGGGGCTTCGTCTTCTGTATAAGCTTCGCACAGGACCGTTCACCTGTCAGGTCGTCCCTGTAGGTCAAATCGCGACCGCTGCCTTTCCATTTGGGCTTTCCGTCAGAGCCCGTTTCCAGCTCCAGGGGAAATGTTTTTTCGTCCAGCTTGCCCTCCATGTGGCTGCGTAAATCGAAATCACCCCGGTGGGCAATACCTTCCAGCTCGCCGAATTCGCCCGGCGGGAGAAAAGGGAAAGCGTATTCGATATCGGCCGTGCCTGTCGAATAGTGGCTGAGTTCCTCTCTATCGTGCTCCCGCAGCCGCAGCCGCTCACCGGCCAGGCCCAGATCGACATACCACTTCATGCGACGGTCCCGCCAGTAACGGTACCAGTCCTGGGACGCATCCGGGGAGCAGAAGAATTCGATCTCCATCTGTTCGAACTCGCGCGAGCGGAATGTGAAGTTGCGCGGTGTAATTTCGTTGCGGAAGCTTTTGCCGATCTGGGCGATGCCGAAGGGGAGCCTTACCCGTGTACTGTCCAGAACGTTTTTGAAGTTGACAAAGATGCCCTGTGCGGTCTCCGGGCGCAGGAATGCGACATCCTCCTCGCCACCCAGGGCGCCTACGGTGGTCTTGAACATCAGGTTGAATTCGCGGGGTTCCGTGAGGGTGCCCGGAGTTTTAGCGTCCGGGCCCAGGGCCCGGGACAGGTCTTCGATATCCGGGAGCGTAATAAAACCGCCGTCCCACTTGAGCTGGTCGGCATGCTTTGCCCGCAGGTTGAAGTACTTCAGCGCTCGGGACCGGGTATCTTCTTCTTCGTGGTCGGCTTCGGCGACCGTTGCCACGAAAATCCGCTCGCCTTTGGCCTCCACCCAACGGCCCCGGACCTGATCATATCGATATCGCCGTCTCGATTCGCGGCAGTCGACCATCTGATCGTGGAAAAGGTCGTAGTGTCCCGAACATTTCCATACCTGGGGATGCATGATGATTGTACAGTCCAGGCCCGTCATTTCGTAGACCTCCGGGGCCCCTTCCACGACGCCGGAATCATCGTGGCCCGTTACCATATCCTTCCACCAGACGTCCTTCACATTGCGCTTCAGTTCAGTGCCCAACGGCCCGTAATCCCAGAATCCGTTCAGACCTCCGTAAATTTCACTGGATTGGAACATGAAACCGCGACGCTTGCACAGGGATACGAGTTTATCCATCTCCATCTTGAATTTTTCCTCTAGATTTGTCTGCGCCTGAAGGCGAAGACGGTGACTGGCACCGGCACGGATTAAGTGTCCGGCTTCTGTGCCCCACCTGATTCAGATGCATTGTACCCGGATTTTTTCCGAATGCCAGGGATGATATATCCGGAGCCATGTGAGATTCTACCGCATATGTGTGAAAGGAAATGAATTATTCTTCACGCCGGTACGTTGCCCTGAACCTGCGTACGGGGGGATTTTCCTTGTCCATATAGTCTTCAAAGGAAACTTCAGTCAGACCATGATCCTGAAAAAGTGAAAGTTCGCCTTTTGTCAGCGGCCAGGGCATTCTGCCTTCGGGCTCGTCCGGATCTCTTCCCCGGGCAATAACAAGCAATGTGCCGCCGGGAGCCAAAAATGAAGCAATGCAGCGTATGGCGTCCCCCCTCCGGGATGGAGGAAGAACCTGAAGCGTATAGGATTCCAACACAAAGCCAAATTTGCCGTTCCATTCCGTCGCTGCAGAGAACAGGTTTGCGACGGAATACGACACCTTCGATCTTGGAAAACGCCTTCGGGACCAGGCGATGGCTGACTCAGAAATGTCAAATGCGGTTGTCTGAAATCCCCGCCGCGAAAGCTCTTCCGCGTCGTCGCCCAGGCCGCTGCCGACTTTGAGAGCGCGGCTATTACAGTCAATGCTGCTTCGATTAAGCCATTCGATGAGATTGGGATTTGGCTTCAAATCCGCCCACGGTATGATGGATGGGTTCGTTCCTGCCCGGGAATACAGATCCTCGAACCAGCCGAGAGGATCTCCTGCTTCCAGGTGCCTGTGAGCAATATCTCTAGCCGTAGCTCTATTTTCTTCACTCATTCTATTTCCAGTCAAATACGGAATGTTGCCCGGTTGCATCCGGCTTAGTCGTGAAGCCCGAGTTCAGAAAATCCCTGTAAGGATCCGGAACCTGAAGCAGGCTAGACAATACTCCTTTTGGAAATGGAATATCTACCCATTTCGGGATTGGTTTTGCGGATTCATTGAAAACTCTTTCTGAATATTCAATTCGATGCAGATAAAAAAGGCCGGGTGCATATGCCCGGCCTTTTTTATGGGTAATCGCGTTGTGGCTGCTACGGCAACAGGTCTGGGGAGGATACATCCTCAACATGGAGATCGCCGTAAATTGCCCGATAGCTCGATGCATCCGGCATACGGTACCAGAAAACCACCTTGTCCGCTTCGCCGAATTGGACGCCCCGGCCCGTGTAGCGCCAGTCCGCCCCACTTCCCGCCATCCGGGCGAAGAACAAAATTCCTTTCCCATAGCTCATGATGATGTCCATCGCCTCTTCATCTCGACTGATAGCGCTCGACCAGGTAGCGAAAATCGTCGGGATGACCGTCCAGACATCGCTCAACGTAATATTTATCGTTTTCTGTCATCCGGGCACCTCGAAAGGCTCAAAAATGTTTGGGCTTTCAATAGATAGTGACCGTGTGCCGGTTTTTGCGACAAAAAATTCTGCGAGTTTACCTCTAGGTTAATTGCGGTTGTCTGGAACAACGCGATTCAGGATATCGATATCGAAAGCGACAGTGATACCGATACCTATTCCGACCTGTACGGCACGCTTGTACAGATTTGCATTGCGAGCAATCTCTGGAGCGCTTCATCATGCTACCCTCTCTACGGGTGGTAGCCGACTTGCAGCGAGATAAGAACCGAACAC
>JARRLM010000459.1:0-5511 GCA_037386985.1 Acidobacteriota bacterium
CGCTGATTGACCTAGTGACGCGTGAGGTCATACCGGGTATGCGTGTGTACACCGATGTGAACGATAACTATACGATGAGCGGCCTACCCGATGGCAATTTCGAAATCATCGCGTCGATGATGAACGACGGCAATGTTATCGATCCGGATGAAGCAGTTACCCAAGGTGATCCACTGGTCACAGTCACTAATGGTATTGCCACACCCCTAACAAGAAGTTTCAAAGTCACTGGGGCCGTTGTGATGGATACACCCGCGCCGCCGGTCAACAATGAAGTGCCGGTGCTGACTGCAACACCTACGTTCACATGGCATTCAGAGTCCAGCTATTCAAGCGCGAATGATTTCGCCATCGAAGTCATCAATGGATCCGGTGAAACGGTCTGGGGCGGATTTGGTGGCCTCGATCCGGTTGAAGGGATTCCCACTGTGACCGTTCCAGGAGGTACCTATACAATCAATTATGCAGGACCTGAATTACAGTCCGGGCGTTATTACCAGTTGCGTATTTATGCAATGAAGGATGACTTTGATGCGATCTTGTATCCCAATGGCTACAAGCTGATCTCTGTCACCGAAAATCTCGATGGTGTGTTCAAGATAGAATAATTGATTAAATTGCTTCACCCGACAAATGAAGCCCCTCCAAGTGGAGGAGCTTCATTTGTGTGGCGCATACTCCCCTCTTACGTGAAACAGCTCATTGCACAATGGCACTGGCATTCTGCTGCTGACAGCAATTGTCTTTAGTTTCCGATCCAATTGAGACCAGCAGCCAATCATCTAGCCATTGGGTAAGAAGAATAGACCATAGGCTTATCATCCGAACCGGCAATAAATGTGGCATTCAACTCGCCTATATTTTGTAGGTAAAGCCCTTCAGTAGTGCTGTAGACGAATTGATTGCCATATAGGGTGAAACAGCAAGAGCCTGCATAGATAGATCACCGAATCGTTGGTCTTTCGGCAACATATATTGAAAAGCCTCGGCACAGCGCGGTTCAGGCTTCATTAGTTTCCGCATAGCCAATCCCGAAAAAATCGCAGTTAATACAATAGCTGCAGCAATCCATAGCAATCCGGCCTGCGGCTTGCTCCAAATCTTTGTGACTGTTGTGACAGGTTGTACAAACACGCCTCTGGGATCCTCCAGAACCTGTTCGATCTCATACTGAACTTCACAAATACTGCCGTTTCGTTTCTTTAGCACCTTTTGTTGATAGCGGATGAGCACCTCTCGTATTCTGGGATGAATATTTTCAGGTAGGAGATCCAGATTCACGCCGCTTTTCACAACCGCTGCAAGAATTTCCGCCACATCTTCGCCTTGAAAGGCAGCTTCTCCGGTCAAAATTTCGTAAAACACACAGCCGAAAGCCCATATATCTTTCCTTTTATCAACACTCTTACCCTTAGCCTTATCCGGTAATATATAAGCAGCCGTGCCGAGAAACAAAATCGCGGATGCTTTGAATGTGTACCAGTATACGATTAATTCACAAGCCTCAAATTCTTAGAATCCATGAAATCCACTTAACATTTGCTTTTGGCGTTGATATTTGCCACAAGACAAGGCTACCAATTAACAGCCTCACGATTTGATCCTGGGTTTGAGTAATCCATTTGATTACAGTAATCGTCATTTGTAAGGTCAATAAATGAGCTGTTCTTTTATTAAAGGTGTTGGATTCCAACACAGGTGTTGCTGGAATCCAACACATTTGAAGCATACAAACCGCATAGAGAGGAATGATTCTCGGAGGAAGCAGTTCAAGAAATTCTCTTTAATCATATGAAATTATATCTGTTATACGATCCTGAGGTTTTATTTTATGCCCGTTCTATCATCTGGTTTGATTATTGCTTGCAAATGATGTGGAAAATAACATTATCTATTTAGATATAAGGCAACAGACACTTAACGATACTGATTTCTTTAGAAGTACGTTCTTCATCGGCAAGACATCCCCCAACCGAATATATAAAAAACTTTTGAGGAAAATCCCCCGTTATGTGAGGAATCCGTAGCATCAGGAATAGTCAGCAAGAAAGCCAGATATTCTGTTCCTCTCTTTGAGCAGATATTGGATTTATAAATTATTTGCTGAACTGAGGATTTGCATCGGGTTCAAAGTCGATTTGTTGAAAGGAAAGAACATGAACAGATACTTTTTCTCATCCATATTCTATTTAAAGATGCTGAGATCTTCTGGCATCCTGCTTTTATTACTTCTTTGTATAAGCTCCTTCAAACCTGCTTTTGGCGGGGATATTGTCGTTTGGGGAGAGAGTGGTGTCAACGATAGAGCTCAACAGGCGGGAAGTGACTTCATAGCTGTAGCTGCGGGGGCAGTTCATAGCCTTGCCCTCCGTGCTGACGGAAGAATCGTAATATGGGACGATTCGGAAACTGTCCATAGCTTTGAATCTTTTGATAACAATTACACAGCTATTGCCGCCGGAGGGTTTCACAGCCTGGCATTGCATTCGGATGGTTCCATTTTCGGCTATGGTTTGAACTGGTGGGGCCAGGCCAATCCACCTCAAGGAAATGATTATGTAGCAATAGCAGGCGGCGTCTTTCACAGCTTGGCACTGCGTTGGGATGGCTCTATTGTTGCATGGGGGCTGAACAATTTCGGCCAGGCTCAACCGCCTAGTGGGGCTTATCACAGCTTGGCATTGCGTTCGAATGGTTCCATTATTGCCTGGGGGGACAATGAATACGGACAGATTGATCTACCTGAAGAAAGCGGGTTCGCTGCCATTGCTGGTGGCGACTATTTTAGCATGGCGTTAATAGGACCAGCGGAAACAACATTTTCCGTTACTATCGATATTAAACCGGAATCAAATCCAAACCACATTAACTTGCGATCCAAGGGTGTTCTTCCTGTAGCAATTCTAAGCTCCAACTTGTTCGATGCAACTACAGTGGATCCTGGAACAGTCATGCTTAATAATGCCGGGGTTAGGGCGAACGGGAAAAAGCCAAAGTTCTTAGCTCATATGGAAGATGTGAATGGAGATGGGCTTTACGATATGATCTTCTACATCGATATCCCGCAAC
This sequence comes from Acidobacteriota bacterium, assembly GCA_037386985.1. Classification (GTDB taxonomy): domain Bacteria; phylum Acidobacteriota; class UBA6911; order UBA6911; family UBA6911; genus UBA6911. The sequence goes on from JARRLM010000459.1 coordinate 3,070, forward strand.
TTTTACTGACTCCGGAAGATACAAAAGCTGTACTGCAGGCGAGCACCTACGATGGAACGCTAATTTTGGGGGAAGATTCCGTCTCTGTTGTGGAACGGTAACGGTGAATGTATGCCGGTATACATTCATACAAGAGCCTCGAATTCTTTGAATTTATGAAGCCAACAAAAACGCAAAAAAGCCGAGAGAAATGAAACTGCCCATGTGCCGGGAGTAAATGGGTCCCTGGAAAACAGGAGAAGGCCCCAACCCTCGACTCTACCGGGGCACTTTGTATTTTGGTTCAAGTCCGGCCAGTGCTTTGCGGATTGTTTTGCGTGAGTGCCCGTATTCCCGGGCGATTTGTCGAATAGATTTTTCGTACACTCGGTGTGCTGTTCTGATAAGCTCGTATTGATCCATCCCAATCATCCTTCAATGCCGTTCCTTTCTGAGTCATTGGCGAAATAAACCATGAAAGGTATCGGCTAGATTGGGGTGGGTCCCTTTTTCTTTATCACTACCCCTATAAGTGGTCCCCCTTTACTTTAGCGAAAACACCCCTGTTTATTGATATCCTCAGATGCAGAGGCCGTTTCAACTTTGAACCTGATTGTGTCATCATAAGTTCCATAAAGACATCGATGGCCGAACCTGGAAAAGGATTCTACAGCCAATTTCCTAGGATCATTGGGCATGCGTCGCGAGAATGGATGAGGGACTACAGCACCGTAGAGATGGCTTTTAATCAAATAATCTACATCTCTAACAGCATCCAGAGGTTCATCCGCGCGAGCCTTTTGGTAATCAATCTGCATCACATGCATTTTATCTTTTTCAGACCGAATTTTCGCGCAATATCCAAGGACTCCGCTCCAACTCCTGCAGAAATACAGGCTTGATTTAAATAAGTAGATATCCCACTTGTCTTCCATAGCTGCTGCTTTAAATACAGGGCCATCTTGGGGTGTCTGTATCGGTGGATACTCCAACTCACAGGCTACCGTACAGCAATCCTCCGGTTCCCGACCTAAATACTCGAGCCCTTGAGAGGTCCGGAGGTTCCCGAAGGTCATTGCAACCTTCACATCACTCGTCATAGCCACCATTCCTTGCGTTATCGAACTGCAGTCCAAGACATCGATCCCAAATGGATTTTCTGATGCTGCAATCCATCTAGGTTCCGATAGCAGTTTATATTTTTCTTCTTCAGAGAGTTTTTTATAAAACTTTCTAAACAGATCGATTATTTTCATAAATACCTGTGGATACTTTATTATCTTTATTTGGCAGATCTCCTAAAAAGTGTCCATTGAAGGGCCAATGCGACCCACCGAAAATCTGCACATACCTTTTGGAGAAATACTCTATAAAGCTTGGGTTCTATTATAATGAATAACACCTGTTCAAGCAGTTGAATTCTTGGCTACAGACTATGATAAAAAGTTCAAATGGAAGTGTAGGCGTTATACATCCAAATGAAATTGTTGCGTGGTGATTTGCCGGACTAGAAATTGTGACAGTACCTCGATCGAAACCTTCTGCTTCATTTCTTTAAACCAGTTCCAGATTCATCTTCCGCAGGAGAGCTTTGTAATAGGGGTAGGAACGGATGCGATCGAAGATTTTCGCATCACAACAGTCTATAAATAAGACAGTTACGTTAAGCGTTGATATTACAGAGCGATACCGATCAGATGTATTATGCGAAGTATAATTGAGTTTCAGTACTCACTCTCTACTTTGGAAGTGAGCGTGTGCCGGTGATCGTAAAAACTGCCTCCGACTTAGCTGTGGTTTCCTGTGGTTGTGCCCCACCTACGCTCAACCAGTACTTGCCGGGCATTATGACGCGGTTGCCCTGTTCGTCCACGCTCGAAAGCGACCGAGGATCGATTTGGAGCATGACTTCCTTGCTGGCTCCGGCTGCGATATTCACGCGATCAAAGCCAACCAGGGAATGGATTGGCCCGTCGGCCTGAGGAGTCTTCAGGTATGCCTCAATCACCTCATCACCACGTTTGCTGCCTGTGTTCTTGACCGTTACAGCTATAGTCAGCGGCTCGCCGGCCTCCAACGTTTCCGAGGACAATTTAAGCAGGCCATATTGAAATGTCGTGTAACTTAGGCCATAACCGAAGCTCCAAAGAGGTTTACCTGCGAAATATCGATAAGTGCGGTTCTCCATCGAATAGTCTGTGAACGGCGGAATGCCGTCAAGCGAGGTGTAGAACGTGACCGGCAGTCTCCCTGCCGGATTGTTCAGCCCAGCCAGCGTCCTGGCAATAGCCGTTCCTCCCTCAACACCGGGATACCACGCTTCCATGATTGCGTTCGCATGCTCATTTGCCCAGTTAAGGGCTACTGCGCTGCCGCTCTGCAGAACCACGATCAAAGGCTTTCCTGTTGCAGCCACGGCTTCCAGTAATTTTTTCTGAGGCTCAGGCAGATCCAGGCTTGTGC
>JARRLM010000460.1:0-2933 GCA_037386985.1 Acidobacteriota bacterium
TCGGCGTCGGCGTCCACGGAAACGCCGACATCGGAGAGGATGCGGCTGAAGCCTATATACAGCTCGGGTATCAGGGCACCGCGACGATTTTCCTCTGCGTGTCGGAGCACGGCACCGGGCAGAAAACCAATTACGCCCGGGTCGCGGCAGAAGTCCTTCAGATTCCTCCGGAGCGAATTTCCATGTCTCCGGCAGATACTCTTGTCACTCCCTTCGAATTCGGACCTGTAGGCTCCCGCGGCACTTACGCAATCAGCAGCGCCGTAATCAATGCGGCTGAAAATGCAAGAAAACAGCTACTCGAGATGGCTGCCCCTAAACTGGGGGCCTCACCTGAAGACCTCGATACGGTCGACGGGAAAATCTTTGTGAAAAAGCAGCCGGAGAAAGGATTGAAGTGGAGTGTCATGGGCAACGATCGTACGATTCTGGGCTTTGGCCGCTTCGAGCCCGACTTCACTATGTGCAACTGCCTGATGAGCTTCGTTGAGATCGAAGTCCATACCGACACCGGGGAAACGCGCCTGGTCCGGGTGGTGAATGCAACGGACATCGGCCAGATCATCGATCCCGTAGGGCTGGAAGGCCAACTCAACGGATGCTGGGGTTCCGCCGGCATCGACAGCGCGCTATTCGAGGAAACGATTATTGATCGGAAGACGGGAAATATCCTGAATGCGAATCTGATCGATTATCCATGGCGGACATTCAAGGAACTCCCCGACATCGAGAACGTCGTGCTCGAAACCCCCTTCCCCAGCCATCGTTTTCACGCTGTGGGCATCGCCGAAATCACTACGTCCCCGGGACCTTCCGCAGTGCTTATGGCGGCATCCAACGCAATCGGCACATGGCTGCATCAGTATCCGGTCACTCCGGACCGCATACTGAAAGCACTGGAGGAGAAAGACAAGGCAGGCAGAAGTGAAAGATAATGGACTAGACCTGGCAGGACTGTAAGAAAAACTTAAGATAAACCTGCACCGCCACCGGACATGCGGGGCAGCGAAAGAGCGGAGAACAGAATCTTCAGAATTATTTTATCTCATAGAAGAAGGTGGGCGTATGACCTGGCGGGAAATCTATCGGAAGAAGCTTACAACGGCGGATGCGGCGATTGCGGCGGCGGTGAAATCCGGCTGCCGTATTTTTCTAACCGGTAATTGCAGCGTGCCGCGCACGCTGGTCCATGCATTGGTGGAGTATGCTCCCAACGTTACAGATGTGGAAATCGCCCAGACACTGACGGTTGGACCACCGGTATGGGCAGCGCCCGAACTGGATGGACATCTGCATAACACCATCGCTTTCATCGGTCCGAATATGCGCGAGCCGGTTTGGCAGCAGCGGGTGGATTTCATCCCCGTGATGCTCTCCGAATTCAATATGCTGTTCAAGCAGGGAATCCTGCCCCTGGATGTAGCGTTCGCGAATCTTTCACCGCCCGACAAGAACGGCTACTGCTCCTTCGGCGTAGAAACCGGGCTGGCCAAGACTCCCGCCGAATCCTCCAAGGTGATCGTCGCGCAGATCAACAGACAGATGCCCTATATACTCGGCGACAGTCTGATTCATGTCGACAAGCTGGATTACATCGTGGAATGTGATGATCCGCTCGACTCCCACCAGATGGCGGCCGGGAAAACCGACCCGATCGCCGAAAAAATCGCCCGGAATATCGCTGCGCTGATTCCCGACGGGGCAACGCTGCAGATTGGGATTGGAGCTATGCCGGATCTGGTGTTGCACTACCTGGAAGACAAGAAGGATTTGGGGGTGCACACCGAGCTGATTTCAGACGGGATAAGGCACCTGGTGGAGTTGGGCGTCGTCACGGGTGCGCGTAAAACTCTGCATCCGGGAAAGATCGTTGCGGGATTTGTGCTCGGAACCAAGGAACTCTGCGCCTGGCTGGATCACAATCCTCTGATCGAAATGCATCCGACCGAATATGTCAACGACCCTTGCGTTGTGGGGCAAAATTATCGTCAGATAGCCATCAACGGAGCGATCGAGGTGGATATTACCGGACAGGTGTGCGCCGACAGCTTCGGCCCGAAAATATATAGTGGTGTGGGCGGACAATTGGACTTTATTTACGGCACAAGCCGTTCGGAAGGCGGAATGCCCATCATAGCTCTGCCGAGCACGGCAAATAACGACAAAGTCAGTCGTATTGTGCCTGTTCTTAAAGAAGGCGCCGGCGTTGTGACCACCCGTTATCATACCCACTGGGTAGTCACCGAGTACGGCGCCGTCGACCTGTACGGCAAAAGCGTCCGCCATCGGGTCGAAGCCCTGGCAAGCATCGCTCACCCCAAATTCCGCGATATGTTGTTAGAGAAAGGGCGGCAGCTGCGGTATTACAAATAGGAATATATATCTTGGTGCGGCGGCACTTGCCCGGCAAAGGTTCGCCATTTTATCATATTTCTATATTTCTATTGCGTTCTTTCCTTCGTGGAAGGCCCGGATGTTGATGTCGTGCAGTTTGGGAGGAAGGATACCCTTTATTACCTCGATCCATTGCCCGGCCTTAAGGTCCGGGAAAAAATTAGAGAGTGCGCCGATCAAAACAACATTGGCCACCTGAATGTTGCCGAGTTCCCTGGCAATATCGCGTCCGTTGATAACCCATACGTTTTTCTTGAAGTGTTTTCTGAAAGTCTCCACCACATCGTCGGGATATTCCATTTTCCCCAGGTTGACCTCAGGCGGCAGAATCGTGTGGTTATTGAGAATGATGCTGCCCCCAGGTTTAACCCAGTTGATGTAACGCAATGCCTCCAGCAACTCGAAAGAGACGAGAAAATCGGCGTCCCCCTGCTTTATGAGCGGGGAATAGACCTTCTCGCCGTACCGGAAATGGGTCGTCACGTCTCCCCCGCGCTGGGCCATGCCGTGGACCTCCGCTTTTTTTACATCGAATCCCG
>JARRLM010000461.1:0-2930 GCA_037386985.1 Acidobacteriota bacterium
TTTATCGAAATGCACCGGGATATCGCCTTCGGATGAGATAAAGGGCAGGTTCATGTATGCCTTATCCATCGTCGACAATTCGCACTTGGCTTTTTCCGCCGCGTCCTTTAGTCGCTGCCTTGCAAGAACATCATTGCAGATATCGGTTCCCGAATCGGCCTTGATTTCAGCAATTATCCAGTCAATGATGCACTGGTCAAAATCCTCCCCTCCCAGGAAACTGTCTCCACAGGTGGAAATGACTTCAAATGCACCCTCGCTGAGCTGAAGGATCGAAATATCAAACGTTCCTCCTCCCAGATCGAAAATAGCCACCCTTTCTTTTTCTTTCTTGTCCAATCCATAAGCCAGTGCAGCGGCGGTAGGCTCACTGATAATTCTACGAACTTCCAGACCGGCTATTTTGCCCGCATCCTTGGTAGCCTGGCGCTGGGAATCATCAAAATATGCCGGAACCGTAATAATGGCATCGGTTACTTCTTCATTCAGATATTCTTCCGCAGTACCTTTCAAATACTGCAAAAGCATGGCGGATATTTCCGGCGGGCTGTATTCTTCTCCCTTGGCAAGAATCCTGACATCACCGTTTGGGGCTGAAGCTATTTTGTAGGGCAGATAGGACATTATTCCCTGTATTTCGGGATCGTCATACCGCCTTCCCATCATCCTCTTAACGGCATGGATAGTGTTTTCCGAGTTTGTAATTGCCTGACGTTTAGCGATCTGTCCCAGAAGCCTCTCATCTTTTCCGGCAAAGGCGACAATAGAAGGCGTAGTTCTTCCTCCGACACTGTTGGGGATGATCTGGACTGACTGGTTTTCCAGAACAGCGACGCAGGAATTTGTTGTTCCTAAATCAATACCTATGATTTTTCCCATTATGATTCTTTGTCTTCTGCCTCCGGATTGAATGCAACTATCACCTGAGCCGGTCGGAGCAGCCTGTCTTTGAAAAGATATCCACGCCGTAATTCCTGGATAACCGTATCTTCTTCATAATCCGGATTTTCTTTCCTTGACAATGCTTCATGCAGGTGGGGATCAAACGGCTTCCCCTCTGACTCAATGGGGACAACTCCTATCCTACCCAGAGTATCCAGCAGTTGCTTGTACAGAAGTTCGACCCCTTCGTGGTATTGGTCGAGTTCATTCAGGACACCCTTGCCCTGGTCCATACTTTCCAAAGCTCGTTCAAAAGCATCGGCAATCGGTAAAAACTCCTGCAACAGGGAACTTTTTGCCAGTATCGCGGATTCGGCTTTCTCTTTCTCCGTCCTCTTGCGGAAGTTTTCGAATTCCGCCGCCTTTCGCAGAAACCTGTCCTGCCACTCCGCCGACTCGGTTCTGGCCTCCTTCAGTTCGGCTTCCGCCCGCACCAAAGGATCCTCCGAAGCAGTCAGGGATTCGACCTTCTCTTTTTCTTCCTCATTCATATCGAGTTCGGCCTTTTCCGATTCCGATGGACTCATAATCTCTCTCCAGGTCATTTTCAATTTCCCGTTTCCAGCACGCGGCCGAACAGCCTTGCCACATAATCCACAAGAGCAATCGCATGGGCATACTCCATCCGAGTCGGCCCAAGAATACCCAGGGATCCTTTAGTATTCTCGTCCACAACATAGCGCGATGTAATAAGAGTGCAATCTTCAATTCCCGGCAATGCATTCTCGGCACCGATCATAATACGAACTTCCTGAGTATCCTCTTCAATACATCGAGATATCAAAGCAGCGAGCCTGTTCTTTTCCTCTATCGTCTCGAACAGGAGCTTCATCTTGTTAATATCGGTAAACTCCGGGTTATTTATTAGGTTAGAGGCTCCATCCAGATAGATCTGGGCCTCCACTTCGCTTTCTACTTCCGTAAAAGATCGAGTACTGAGAGTGATGACACTCTGTATGAATTTGTCGTAAAGAGCCTGTTCTTTGCGAAGCATCTTGAGAATCTGAAGCCTGATCTCGAACAGGGTCCGGTTCTTGAAGTTGTCCACTATATAGCGCGCTGCCTGGTCCAGCTCTGTTTGTGTTGTTTCTTCCGAATAATGAATAACCCGATTCTGTACAATCCCCGAGCTCGAGACAAGGATCACAAGGATTCGTCTATCGTTAAGTTTAATAAAATGAATATGTTTCAGTGCGACACCGCTGATGGGAGGCGAAAGAACGATACCCACGTTTTTCGAAATGCGCGAGAGTACCTGGCTGGTTCTCTCCATGAAGTGCTCGGTACTGTCATCGAGTTTGAGATCCCGGTCGATCAATTCACGATCGTGAGCGGAGATAGCTCGCCGCTTCATAAGGTAGTCTACATAGAAGCGATAAGCTTTGTCTGTCGGGATACGGCCGGCGGATGCATGCGGTTGATTCAAATACCCCATTTTTTCAAGGTCCGCCATAATGTTCCGAACTGTTGCAGCGCTCAGGTGTTCGCTCGTGTGGCGGGCAACATTGCGGGATCCGACCGGTTTTCCGGTTAAAATATGCGTAGAGACAACCCAGTGAAGAATCTCCCTGGTCCGCTCATTTGATAGATATTCTTTTGTTTCCGCCATTGCCTTTTGATTCAGTCATCCTTATTGATTTCCGGAAATAACTGCCAGTAAAGATTATAGTATCGGCTAAAGACTCGCGCAAAAAGAACTTCATAATACATCGGCCATTTATCGCTTTTCTGACAGTGATCTTAAAAAAGGGGCATAATACCCAATTCCAAAGGATTAAAACCCGCATTTCTCACAGGGGTTCGGTCGCTTCGGTCGCTTCGCTTACCTTCGCTTACACCGAGGCGGTGCAGAGGGCCGTGGACACGTCGCTTCGCTAACCGGCGCGCGACCGAAAACCCCGTGAGTCGGCCTGAAGCTTTGCTTCAGGTACTTTACAGTACGTCGAGGAGTTTGAGGGAGCGCAACGCAGTAGACATGGTCCTCTGTG
>JARRLM010000462.1:0-3805 GCA_037386985.1 Acidobacteriota bacterium
CGCTCTCCCCCGTTATCCCTGGGATCGATTGTCACATCAGTAACCAGATCAGCACCGCCGGTCGCGTCGTGAGACCAATATCCACCTGGATGCCCGGACTTTTCCGTCAGTAACTCGATTCCCCTGTACAACAGGGACCGGATATCACCGTTGCTCTTGAGAATCCTGGCTGTGACGATGCCGTTGGATAGCGTAAATGAAGTTTTGTCTTCAAGGAGCGTGACGCTGCCCTCTGCTTCCGCGGAGCGAACGTCCGGCGAAATCGACATTCCCAGAATCAACAGAATCGCCGCTGCGACACACATATTCGCAAATCTCATCATTGGAGGTACCTGTCCATGAAATCCGGACACACAGACATCTATGTCTTTCCTAGAGCTTTTAGGACTTTATCCGGAGTAATGGGAAAATCCAGAATCCATTTTCCAATCGCATTGTAGACGGCTGAAGAAGTAATGGCCGAGAGGCTGGCGCCGATATTTTCACCGATTCCATAAGCACCGTAAGGCGCATAACCCAGACGGCTTTCGTGAAGAATACAACCGACTGCCGGGTAATCGTTCATTGTCCCCAGGTGGTAATTGATGTGATCGAAATTCAGTCCCACTCCGGTTGTCGGGCAGTAGATTTTTTCTTCGGTTGCGCTCCGGCCGAGTCCCATGATGGCTCCGCCGTACTGTTGTCCCATTGCACCCTGCGGATTGAAAACGTGGCCGATATCATTCACGCAGACAGTGTTGGTCACTTCGACCAGGCCGGTCTCCGTGTCCACTTCCACTTCGATAAAGTGGGCCTGCCTGGCCATGACAAGCGGCTGATTGTCCCCACTTCCGAACATGGGCATCATTATTTGATTGCGGGTATTGGGATGGGAGATGAAAGATTCAACATCCAGGAAGCCGCCGCCGATTTCCCCCAGCGGCATTCTTTTATCGGGATTCGCTTTATCAAAAATATAGCTGTCCCGTATATCGAGATCCTCCGGCTTCATATTTGTAAAAGGGGAACTTGAGCCGGAAAGAAACAGCGGTTCCTGTCGGGAGGCGACAGCGCTCTCAAGGATTTTTTTCTTTAATTCTCTTGCCGCTACTATCAACTGATGAGCGGCGTTGACGGTACCACTCGACCCGGACGGTTGCGCGAGGTAAAAAGCGCCGTTATCCGAACTTCGTTCCCGCAGCACCGTATCCTCATATTTCAGGCCGAGTTCGGAAGCCACACACTGGCGAAAGGCACTTTCGGCATCGCCGCCCATATCGCATCGTGAACCCGCAATCGTGACCTTCCCGTCCCTGAGAAACAAACAGGCCTGGGTGGGAAATATGGACATCGCGCCGGCGCCCCAGTGCCACTGGTTGACCGACATGAAACCCAGGCCATGCATCCTCCCGTTCGCCATTTTCTTTTCGCCGGGACCATGCCATGTCCGGTCCCAGTCGATGGCCTTTTTCCCTTTTTCAATGACCTCTTTAAGACTTTGCCGCTGAGGGAAACCATTCGCTTTCTGATAATTCGTAACCCAGTCCCAATCGTGGCCGCGACAGCCGTCGTTTCTCAGAGCGACTTCGGTCGGATCCATCTCGCATGCCGCGGCAACCTTGTCGAACATTACATTGTGGGGCACACAGGAGGCGGTGCCGTGGCGGAAACACGCCTGATGGCCCCGGTTAACGAGCGACCACAATTGAGTCCCACGGATGTTGGGGATTGCCGTGCATTCGTAGGTCTTGTCAACGGCGGGATTTCTCACTCCCACCATATGCCAGTGATAGGCGGTTATCCTGCCGTCCTTTTTCGCCCCGACTTTGCATGTAAATGTGCCGGCATCGTCGCCGCAGCAATAGAAGCTGCTTTCATCATACAGCAGCTTCACCGGCTTCCCGTTCGCCCTTCTGGCCAGAAGGGCGGCAATCTGAATAAAGAGGGAAGAATAAGCCAGCCAGGCGATGCCGCCAAACCACGAACCCTGGTAGGGATACCGGACTTTTATTTTGGACCAATGGGTGAATGCGCGCGACGGACGCCCTCCCCTGGAAGGCACGAACTGTCCCATCAACACCGGGTTGGAACTCAATGTGCCCTGCGGATATCCCTGGTCGTGCACCCATCGGTCGAGAAAATCCTCAGTCCATTGAGCCACACATGCCATAGCCTCGACCCCGGCAGGGGAGCTCATCGCGCGTTTGATCTCGTATTCGATAATTGTGTCCGCTTCGGCGAATCCCGCCTCAACATCGCCGATTTCCCGTTCATCGGTCGTAATGATGTTGGGCTCCCTGGCCCCCCTGGATTGACGCACCACTTCGGGCATAATCCTGGGCGCATCCGGTTTGGCGGAATCCTCCATATCCAGGATGAAGGGGCGCTCTTCCCATTCGATTTCGATCAGGTTCAGTGCCCTGTCGCAGATTTCCTCGCTGTCGGCCACAACGGCAACTCCCATCGGGTGCTGGTAGAAATCGCTGGTTCCGGGAAGAGCAAGAATATTATAGCTGGCGGCGGTATCGGCCCCGTTGCCGTTCTCTTCGGCGATATCCGGATCGTCGTATTTCAGGATATCCCGCACCCCGATCAGCGCCTCCGCCGGCTTCGTATTCATCTTTACTATTTTCGCGTGGGCGTAGGGTGAAGTAAGGATCTTGGCATAAAGCATTCCGGGCAGGGAAATATCCCTCGTGTAGGCGGCACGTCCGGATACTCTGATATGCGCATCCTGCCGCGTAATCGATTTTTTTACACTCTCATGAGATTCCGGTATTTTCCATGTCCATGGTCGAATCGATTCCGCCATTTTTTATCCTCCTAATTCTTTGATAGGGGTAGGGACGGCAGCACCGCCCCTCCCTCCGAACCGGACATGCGGATCTCCCGCATCCGGCTCTCCAGTTGGTGGATTACCTGCGACAGGATTGACAAGCTATAACATGAATGCGGATCTCCCGCATCCGGCTCTCCAGTTGGTGGATTACCTGCGACAGGATTGACAAGCTATAACATGAGCAGTTACCAGAGAGAACAGCCCAAGTTCGCTAAAGAAAGCATTAGGCCAGCGTTGATGATCGGACCCGCGTCCACAGCCCCGGCGTCCTTGGCGCTTACGCAAAATGCTGCGCATGCGCATCCGGAGCCAGCGGTCCAGCGGCCTAAAAGTCGTCATGTGGCTGTGCTTGAAATATTCAAACCAGCCCTCAACCGACCCGTTAACGTCCTCAATGATCGTCTGCAGACTGTGGCCGTTCGTGCGCTTGGTCTTGGCCCGAATCGTATCCTTGAACTTCTTGAGGCTCTTCTTGCGAGGCCACTTCAAATTTCGTTCAAAGTGATAGCCTAGAAAGTCGAACCCTCCTTTCTGTGTCGCGTCCACGATCCGCGTCTTGTCTGGATGCAGCTGCAGACCCGCATTAGCGGTCCATTGCCGCACCAGTTCCAGCGCCGCTGCGGCTTCCGCCTGACTTCGGCACAGAATCACGAAGTCGTCCGCATACCTCACCATCTCGATGCCTCGTCGGGCCATTACGTGATCCAACGGATCGAGATAGATGTTCGAGAGCAACGGGCTGACAATGGCCCCTTGTGGAGTCCCTCCTTCGGGGATCCATCGCCTCATTGCGTCCATCACTTCCTGTTTGAGGTATCCTTTCAACATTGCGATCACCGCACCGTCCGATACCTTCTCTTCCACTCGTTCTATCAGCGAATCGTGTGGAATGGTATCGAAGTAGCTCTTCAGATCCGCGTCTGCCACCCAGGCGTTTCCGCGTTTCAGCAATTCATCTACACGCCTCAACGCGTCCTTACATCCTCG
>JARRLM010000463.1:0-2920 GCA_037386985.1 Acidobacteriota bacterium
GCGTCGGGAGATTCGTGAAAATCGGGATTCCATGGCCTGAGGTGATGGGTCCTTTTGTCGGCAGCGTTGAGATCGTGGGAGGTTTGCTGCTGCTCCTAGGTCTTTTGACCAGGCCGGCGGCGCTTATTCTCCTGATAAATATTTCTGTGGCCATCCTGTCTACAAAAATTCCGATTCTCCTGGAACATGGATTCTGGTTATTCAACCTGCCGGATTTGAAGCGTTACGGATTCTGGAGTATGGCGCATCAGGCTCGCACGGATTTCTCGATGTTTCTGGGCTTGCTGTTTCTTCTGATCGTCGGTGCGGGGTCCTGGTCTATAGATCGAAGGCTCGCGCGCTGAGAAAATGACAGTCGACGGCAGATATTTTAAATGCTTCAAGAAGGAAAATTCTTGACTGAAGTCAAGAAGGTCCGATCTTTACCAGAGTAAAATACGCGGGCATCCGCGGTTTGACATCACATTGGTCCGGAAAGGAAGGCTTATGATTGGAAAAAGAATAACCGCTTTCTGTTTTATATTCCTGGCCGGCTTTATCCTGTTCATAGAGGAAAGCCAGGCCGTAACTTCGTACTCCAGAAGATACAACGTTAGTTGCTCCGTCTGCCATTCTACCTGGGGGGCGCTGAATGGCGCAGGGGCCTCTTTCAAGATGAGCGGGTATCGCGCCATCTACGGCAAAGACCTCAAGCCGGTCGAGGAGGACATCGACCTCGCAGGGGGATCCCTTGCAATCCCGAAAACATCACCCCTTTCCATACTCGCCGGCGTCGGCGCCGATTTCAGGAGGGAGAAACGAGAAGCATCGGAGGGATCGAGCAACTCCCGGACCGGCTCCACCCTGACTGTGGCAGATGCCAGTGTATTTGTCTCGTCTCCGATCGGCAGGCACCTCTCTGCTTTTGTGGAATTCCCCATGTATTTTAACGAAGCATGGGAGTTCACTCCGACGGGACCGGCTGAAGCCGATGACATAACGCCAGGAAGTGACATGAAGTTCAAGCATGAAAAAGAAATCTTCGAGGTGGCGAAGTTCTGGTGGAATAATCTGATTCCCGGCACTCCACGCGACAGCGTCAACCTGCTGTTCGGCATTTCCCACCCGCCGCTCGCTGCTTCTTCAGGCAAAACACGGCTTCCCGTCAACCAGTACCTGATCTATGAGAGGCGCGCGCTGGATCTTATAAGCCCAAGGATCGTTACACCGGACCACCCTGACAGCATACTTACGGAAGAGCAGAGCGGATATCTGTTCAGACTGAGCAAACCCCAGGCTTTCGTCGAAGTAAACGGTATCCTTGCGCCGGGAAAAGACATCACGGATATTTCAAAGCGGGAGACATTCTGGTTCGAATATCACTTCGGGATTGCAAACGGCAGCAACGACCACAACGACAACAACAATGCAAAGGATTTTTACGCACGCTTTGTCGCTCGTTATTACAACCAGTCGTTCGGTATATTTGTCTACCGCAGTTCCGATACCTATGATGACACCCTGCGAAATGATATCTCCATTGGTAACGGTGGGATCCTGTCCGGCCAGTGGACCAGTGACAGTATGTTAAGAATTGGACCCGATGTTACATTGAGTCTGGCCCCATTAGGAGCCCCGATATCGATCAAGAACCAGTATATGTATAACCGTGAGAGTGATCCTACAGGATTCGGCAAAGAGTTCAGGTGGCAGGGAGGATACCACCAACTTACCTGGAGAATTTCAAGCAAGACCGTTTTGTACGATCGCTATGACTGGGTCAGGGGAAACCGCTTCGACGATACCACAGCGATTATTCTGGGCGTTGCCGGTATAACAAAAGCGGAACCAAGAGAATGGGATATAGTTTCAGGAATTCAGTATCTCGTTTCTCAGAACCTCAAGCTGATCGGTGAGTATCGCCACCACGAATTCGAGGACCGGGCGAGCGAGCCGAACAAGGCATACCTCGAAGATGATGGATTCACAGCCCGTGCGATGGTTGCGTTTTAACATTTCCTGAAAATGTAAATTTTCTCAGGTGCGACGACATGAAGTTATTCTTAGTTTGACGATTTAACCCGAATTTCATTTTCTTTAGCGACCTGCACTCATGAACATGGGCATAAAACCGGCAAAAATAATATATTCTTTTTTGAACATTGGAGAATCCCCATGTCGTGCCGACACCCTGTTTGTATTTGCCGGGAACCAGAAAAGGAAAATTTATGGAGTGAAGCTATGGCATCAAGGCTATGCCGGTCAGATGATATTGAGCATTGGCCGTTTCGAGTGGAGAAAATTTTATGAATTAGGTCTGGACTCAGACGGAGGCTTAAAATCCCTTGTCGACCAAACACCGCCACAAAAGCGCCACTTCTTTCTTCAAATGGACGGTCATGAAGCTTCCTGTACTTTGGTCCAAACAGGTCTTTTAGGCACACACTCCGAAGGCAGGCTTCTGGCGGAATTCATAAATGGGAAGCCGATTCAATCACTTTTAGTAATTTCATCTCCCTGCCATTTAAGAAGAGCGTCTCTGGTGTTGCGTCATGCATTCCACAGCAAAGAGGTGCGATTAAGTTTTGTCGCCGTTCCGGAAGAGCCAGGATGGGAATCTTCTTCGGGTCGGAGCCAAATCTGGCTGGAGTTATGGAAATATATACTCTATAGGATCTTCTACCTGGTCCATATTTGATAAGATATTTTTTTGCGGTTAGTGCGTAAGCACACGTTTTCTCGTGAGGAATGTCAGGCCATTGACGACTGCAATAAATACCAGAGTTTCTTTTAAACCAATTGGCGGGAGATCAAATTTTACGATCGGAACGATATTTTCAAACCAGTTTGCCGGATTCAAGAGTCCTGAAAGACGAACTTTATTAAATAAAACCTTTGCCTGGTTATAATTTCCGAGGAAATACGAGGTCCAGCCCAACAT
>JARRLM010000464.1:0-2916 GCA_037386985.1 Acidobacteriota bacterium
TTACCGTATCACAATTTCGTGTGACTTTTGATACTTGCAAGGTATCTCAGGTTTTGAAAACCCGATTTCTACGGTCCACTCTTGATGCGTCTCCTTAATTTCCTGTATCAAGATACGAAAAAGATATCTGCAAAATGATCCTACCTTAATATTTACAGTTCGAATTTGATATCTATAATTTAATGGATTTCGCATTACGGTGAAATATTCGAAGTCGGGTTTTAATCAAAATTCCCACCTTTTAACAATTGCAAGTCTGACACTAAAGCTTTCATTTCGGTCTAAATTTTCCTGAATAAACAATATTATATTTTAGATTTATCGTGTTATTAAATAAATGCTATGTACCACATAGTGGAATAATGCTTGACATTTAATGTACCACTATGTAGTATTCATTGCACGTCTGAATCATAACTTTAACAGGAAAAAATATTAACGTGTAATTGAACAACAACGTCTTTCCAAATCCTCTGATATTCGAACTCCTCCTTCTCAGCGTTGTATGCTCCGTTAATGATAAACAGGGTAATTTCAATCGATCCTAATTGGTTAATTGAGTGTATTTCGTTTCATTTAAATCTAAAAACTGGGAAATTTTAAGACCCATATTCGTTCTATGAATTGATTCCATTTAGCAAGTCTTAAAATAATTTAACATTTGAGAGATGTCGGCTGTCATCAGGAACCGATCAGCAGCCAAATATTAGGTTGTAATAAATTCAAACTAAAAAGAGTCATGTTATGAATGAGAATAACAAAAGCTAATTGATAGCATATTTTTTAGGTGACATTCAGGTTTTCATTGGCATTACTGCCATTGCCGGTGGGTTGGGATTGGTCTTAAACCCTAATGGTTTACCGACCAATAAACTCCTTGGAATAGAGGTTGAATCGACACCGAATAAATTGTCGGCATAAATTTCAATATATGGAATACGCTTCAATGAGTGTACTTGTTTAGCCATATCTTTAGTGCGTATTTTATTAATTAACTCATTAAAAAGAGGAAAACGGAGAAAACCAATGAGACATGAAAATTCAAACATTGAGTTTTTCAAACAGATGTTCAGCGGTTCGTGGATTACCCAGGGCATTTCGGTTGCTGCTGAACTCGGGATTGCAGACCTGCTTGCCGATGGCCCTCGGACAGTCGAGGATTTAGCGGAAAGGACGAACACGAACAGCAGCGCACTATATCGTGTGTTGCGGGCGCTGGCCAGTGTCGGTATTTTCGTACAAGACGAGGCGCTTCGTTTTTCGTCAACTCCACTGGCTGACCTACTGCGATCCGACACCCCAGGCACACAGCGCTCAATTGCGATTATGATGGGAGACGAATTCTATGCCGCATGGGGAGAGCTCCTACATTCCGTGCGAACGGGAGAACCAGGATTTCAGAAACGATTCGGAGCTTCCTGGTTCCAATACATGACAGAAAATCCAGAGCGCCACGGCATTTACGACGCGGCCATGACGGGGGTTCATGGAGGGGAGACCGAACCGATGCTGGACGCCTACGATTTTGGTGCGTTTCGGACTGTTGTGGATATCGGAGGGGGCAATGGGCTGATGTTGGAAGCTATTCTCAATCGGCATCCCGCCATTCAGGGAGTGTTGTTCGATCTACCTGCTGTTGTGGATCGTGCCCGTTCTACTATATCACGAACTGGGGTGTCAGACCGCATTCGGATTCAGGGTGGGGACTTCTTTTCCTCGGTACCAGCCGGTGCGGATGCTTATGTCCTTCGACATATCATTCACGATTGGCAGGATCCAGATGCCATCACCATTCTGCGTCGATGTCGGGAAGCTATGGCACCTGAAGGAAGGATTCTAATAGTTGAGATGGTGGTGCCGCCCGGAAACGAGCCGGGTTTCGGCAAATGGCTCGATCTTATGATGCTACTGGTTGCGGGGCGGGAGCGCACAAAAGAGGAATATAGCCAATTGCTCTCAGACGCTGGGCTTACGATGACGCGTGTCATTCCAACGGCTTCGGATGTCAGCATTATAGAAGGCATGCGAGCACTATAAAAACAAGATGTGTCTTCTTGTGGACATTCGAGGCAAACTCGCCCACAAGAGAAGGTAACATTCTGGATAACAAGGCGTTGCACATGACGGGATGAATCTGCATGTGAACGCCAACGTTATCCATAATTTGAATATTTGCAATGTACCACAGATTTCTGATCCGTTCAAAACTTGCGAAACCTCCAACTTATCGCAAATGACCCAAATTACCGATACCTACTATTTATCACAGAAATTTTAAGACTAAAATCTTTACAGATATCAACCTCTGTTAAACAATCTTAAAGTCCAGATACTGGTAAGATATTCCAAGAAAGAAGCAGGGCATAATTTTTGTGATATCATATTACCGTATCACAATTTCGTGTGACCTTTGGTATTTGCATGGTATCAAAGTTTTTTACTCGTCCGATTTTTATCGGTTATCCCGAACATAAAAAAAGTTTTAAGGTTAACAAGGGGAATCCAGCGTATGGTATCCGCTTTATTTTTCGAATGAATGATATTGATCGAATCCAACCTTTTTAATTTTAATTGATGAAATTTGCAGGACAAATACCGACAAAATATAGCGGAATTGTCCTACAAAAAAATCGGATGAACTCCCCTTTCAATCGGTTACTGTTATGTCTATGTTTATATCAAATTTAGTTAGACATCAATGGATTTTAAGAAACGATATATCCGAACAATAAGTTGATAATGAGAAAGGGCAAAATCGTCCTGTGGAGAAAATGTTAAGGGTGCTGGTCAATTGACAGGCTTCGTTGCTTCTCAAAAAGCCGTCGATAAAGCGGGAGAAATCGCCCAAAGCGTCAAAGGAGTCACATCTGTAAAAGAGGAGGATACAAAATGAAAATGTTAATGAATGTGAGGTTT